>CAIYPC010000123.1 GCA_903927975.1 uncultured Bacteroidota bacterium
CGAAGAGAAAAATCTGGTTACAAACACTGCAACTGGTTCGCCGGCATCTGCAATATCTGCGGGTTATCTTGCAAGACCCAAAAATATTTACGCAGAAGAACCGAGAGCAGAGAAACAATCCAGCCCGGAACACATACCTGTGAAGGATTTGATCTCAGGTACAACTGCAATTAATCCGTTAAAGGAAGAAGATCCTTCCCCCATGCAGTTGGTATTTAAAGATATTCCAGCGGCGGATGCGCCTTTGGCCCATCAAGCTCTTAAAAATTCGGAAACGGAACTGCCCACCGAGGAACCTGCGCTGCAGGACAAGGAGGAAGAACAGAAACGACGTGCAGCAGAGCGAATAAATAAGTTGCGCAACTTATCGTTCAACATCAATGCTGCCGATCCGAATAATGAGTTTGAGACTGTGCCGGCATACATCCGCCGCAATTTGGAATTGTACAAGACAGCCTCCAACGTCGAAAATTTCTACAGCAACTACGAAGTCAAGAACGACGAGAATAACAACGCAAGCATCAGCACCATTAATACATTTTTAGACGGCAAAAAGCCTGACTAACGGTTTGGCATAACCGCAAACTAAGTTTGTTTTTAGTTGTTTTATTCCCTCCGGATTTTCTGGGGGGATTTTTTTGCGAGTTGCGAGCTGTGAGCTGCGAGCGCTTTCTTACTCATAGCTCACAGCTAAAGGCTCATAGCTTTTTTGTGAACCAAGCTGAGTGCTACTATTGAGCTTTGCTTGCGTCGCACTCTTGTACGGAAGGAATTCTATTGGGCGGTTGATGAGTTGGCGGGTTGCTTCCATATCACGACTCTTCTTGTCTATAGTTATACTTATCTTTATTCACGAAAATTATAAAATGGCAACGCTTAAAAATATTCATCCCAGAGAAGTTCTTAACGAAGAATTTCTTGTTGAATTTAATATAACAGCTTACAAGCTTGCGAAAGATATCGGGATACCGCAAACAAGATTGTCAGAAATTATCAAAGGCAATCGGAGGATTACTGCTGATACAGCTTTACGCTTTAGCAAATAATTTGGCAACTCCGCTAAATTCTGGCTTGGGCTTCAAGATGATTTTGATTTGGAAGAAGAAAAGATTGCAAAAGCAAGTTCAATAAATTCAATAAAAGCATTGAGAGTGAAAGTTGCCTAAATGTAAGTTGTTCGAATGAAACTCGCAAAATCCAATTGCGCCTAAGCTTTGATTAGTTTCAACTTTTTAGTAAATTACAAATTAAAGAGGGGGAGTTATTCTAAGTGTGGACCTCAGAAAATAACTACTTATTGGCAAATCATAAGTTTTGGAAGCTTATAACTACTGAAGCAATAAAAGCTATTTGTTCCCCTCTTTTAATTTCTTTTTTATTTTATTAAGCATAGCTTCTAAAATTAGCAAATCATCATTCTCATTAATAGCAATCTTTGAATTCATTCCAGGGCCACTAATAGTTATAATGAAAGAATCCCCTTCTATGTTTAGAGGTAGGTCAACGAATGGTGCTTCAAGCTTTTCATTATTTCGCTGATATTTATTATTTTTGCCATTACCATTATTCTGGTTCACTTCATCAGAGTTCTCTTCTTTTATTTCTAGTGGAATGGTTTTTATATTATCAATTAACTTACCATTTTCGAGCATACGCACATTTTTAGCTCCTTCGGTAAAATATCCAGATACCCGCGATCCATAAACATCCTCTACACCAAATTCTCGAACTAGAAGTTTAGGAAGCATTCCAATCGGCAAGTCTTTACCTTTAAAGCGATCGTAAATTTTTTGATAAAGAGGTGGATACAAAAAAGCTTTTCTTAGTGTTTCAATTTTCTCATCTTCATTATAAGCTAACTTTAATGTACGATAAAGATCTGTTGTGCTTAAGATATCGCTTTTTAATGTAACAAAACCATGCTTAACTCCAGCACTAATTAAAGCCTTAAATGCTCCACTAACCTTCTTACCCATCCTTTCAGCACAACTAGTTAAATTGCAACTGCCACCGAGGTAATCAACGGCACTGGCAACTTCTTGTCCATTCTTAAATGACGCCCTAGGATGATCGATTAAGCGAGGCATAAAATAAATATTTAAGACTCTTTAAACTTTTGGCAAAATTTATTTTATACTCCTTAGCAGTGTGTGAATAATTCGCCTTTAAACTCATTGACTGGGCTAGTAGATTTTTATAGTATTTACCTTTCCAAACTACAATAATGAGGTCATTCGCAGGTATTGTAGCCTTCATATTCTTTAAGAACAATAAATACATAGTTCACAGAATTATAAAGAATCATATTGCTATAGATGTTAACGACATATCGTAACACGATCATTTGCTGAAATTGAATATTTCAAGTCTTTTAATCTTCGCGTCTCCGTGCCTTTGCGGTTGATTTAATTTTATCTTTAGCCAATGGAAATCTCCGAAATCATCTCTCATCTTGAAACCATTGCCCCGCCTGCTTATCAAGAAAATTATGATAATGTGGGGTTGCTAACAGGGACGTATAACCGAGAATGTAGTGGCGTGCTAACAACATTGGATTGCACAGAAGAAATCGTTCATGAAGCGGTTTCAAAAAATTGCAATCTGATTGTTGCTCATCATCCAATTATTTTCGGCGGACTGAAAAAAATCACCGGAAGAAATTATGTGGAGAAAGCGGTGATTGCTGCAATCAAAAATGATATCGCCATTTATGCTATTCATACAAATCTTGATAATGTGCTTCACGGTGTGAATGCAAGAATCGCGGATAAGCTTGGATTGGTTAATAGAAATATTTTATCACCAAAACAATCAACTCAAAAAAAATTATACACTTATGTTCCGGCTCCTGATCTGGAAAAAGTGCGCAGTGCCATTTTCGCTGCTGGTGCTGGCGCGATTGGCGATTACAGCGAAGCGGCTTTTTCTCATCAAGGCGAAGGAAGTTTTAAGCCCAACGAAGGTGCAAATCCTTATATCGGCGAAATTGGTAAGAGACATTATGAAAATGAAATAAAGTTGGAGACAATTTTTCCGGCCCATTTACAACACCAGATTGTGGCGGCATTGATCCATGCACATCCTTATGAAGAAGTGGCTTATGGCATTATTGAGCTTGCCAATGCCAACGACCGAATCGGCTCAGGGCTTATTGGTGAATTGCCGGAACCCATGGACGAAACGGCATTTTTAGAGAAAATAAAACAATCGTTCTCCTTGTCTGTCATTAAACATACAAGGCTGCTGAACAAGCCAGTTAAGAAAGTGGCAATTTGTGGAGGGGCTGGCAGTTTCCTCATTTCCAAAGCATTAGCGGCTGAGACCGACTTCTATATCACGTCAGACATTAAATATCACGAGTTTTTTGATGCCAACAACAGGCTGGTGCTGGCTGACATCGGGCATTTTGAGAGCGAGCAGTTCACGATTGATTTGCTCCATGACATTTTGCTGAAAAAATTCCCTACCTTTGCCGTCCTTAAAACGGCTTTGAATACCAACCCTGTGGCTTATTATTTGTGATTGCGAAGTTGAAACTAAAGACGAACAGAGAACTAAAAGATGAACGGATTGCGACGCAACGATGATGCCATGAAAACTGATGCTGGTATCAAAAAATAGTGACAAATAAACAAGTACGACTGAAAGACATCGTACATCAAACATCGTAAATCGTAAATATTTATATGGCGCACGTTAAAGAATTTTCGGTCGAAGAAAAACTGGCATCGCTGGTAACACTTCAAAAAGTAGAATCGAAACTCGATGAGTACAAAATCCTGAAAGGCGAGCTTCCGATGGAAGTGAGCGATTTGGAAGATGAAATCACGGGACTGCATTCACGCCAAACGCGCATTGAAGAAGAAATCAATGGCATTCAGGAATTTATTAATCAGAAGAAAGAGATTATTAAAGAAGCTGACGCGCTGATCAAAAAATACGATAAGCAGAGTCAGAACGTGAAGAACAGCCGCGAGTTTGAAGCAATCAATAAAGAAATTGAGATGCAACAACTGGAAGTGAAGCTTGCTGAAAAACATATCAAAGACGCCAACGAAGAGATTGCTGAAAAAGTAATCGTTCTTGAAAAAGCAAAGAAAAATGTAGGATCGAAAGAAGGTGTTCTTAAAAACAAAAAAGAAGAGCTCGATAAAATCATTGCAACTACTGAAAAAGAAGAAAAACATTTCAACAAGCTTTCTACAGAAGCAAGAGAAAAAGTGGAGCCACGTTTGTTGATCTCGTATGATCGTATCCGTAAAAACTATCGCAATGGCTTGGCTGTTGTTCCGGTTGTTCGCGATGCTTGCGGCGGTTGCTTCAATGCAATTCCTCCTCAACGTCAGAGCGAAATCCGCCAGCGCAAAAAAATTATTGTTTGCGAAAACTGCGGTCGCATTTTGGTGGATGATGATTTGAACAATGCGGTGGAAGTAAAATAGTTTTCAGTTTCGAGTTTTCAGTTTGAAGTTGCTGAATTTTCGAAATGACTAAATAAATTTTAAAAGGCACTTAATAAGTGCCTTTTTTGTTTTGTTTTTGTTCTTACAAATCACCTTTCAAAAATCTTTAAACAAGTTTATAACCTTCGCATTCTTTGTTCGCGCTGTGTGAAATTTCTTTTTTAATTTGCCTCCATGCTCAAGCAGCTTCATATTTCCAATTATGCAATCATTGACGAGATCAATATTGATTTCTCACAAAAGCTGAATGTGATCACAGGCGAAACAGGCGCGGGAAAATCAATATTGATGGGCGCTCTATCCCTGATACTCGGCGACAGAGCTGATACTTCTGTGTTGATGAACAGCGAAAAAAAATGTTTTGTGGAAGGAAGTTTTATCATTGTCAATAAAAAAGAAGCAAAAGAATTTTTGAAAGAAAATGATTTGGATGCCGATGAAGAATTGGTGATAAGAAGAGAGATTTCTGCAAATGGAAAATCGAGAGCATTTGTGAATGATACACCCGTGAACCTCGTGCAATTGCGACAATTAAGCAGCATGCTCGTGGATCTTCATCAGCAGTTTGACACACTTGAATTGAGCAAATCAGATTTTCAGAGAGAAGTGATTGATGCGCTCGCTGCTAATGGTGATTTACTAAATGAGTACCAGCAATTATTCCGCAAACTTTCTGTCGCTAAAAAAGAATTGCTGGATCTGCATGAACAGAAAAATCAGTTCACAAAAGAATTTGACTATAATAAATTTTTGTTTGATGAACTGCAGGAAATAAACCTGAAAGAAAATGAGCTTGAAGAATTAGATAATGAATTGAAATTATTGAACAGTTCTGAGGATATTAAGAACGCTCTCACAAAAGCTTATTACGATCTGAAAGAATCAGAGCAGCCAGTTGTGCAGCAGTTGAAATTATTCATTAATCAATTGCAGCCATTCTCATCCTACCATCGCAGTTTGCCGGAATTATTACAGAGACTTCAATCAGCCCAAATTGAATTGCAGGATATCGCTTCTGAAATTGATAATATTAATGATGGCGTGAATTATGATCCGAAAAAAATTGAAGAGATTAACGAGCGCATTTCATCAGGATATAAATTGATGAAAAAACACGGTGCACAAACAACCAATGAATTGCTTGCAATAAAAAATAATCTGGAAATAAAATTGCAAGCTGTTCTAAATATTGATGAAAGCATTCTTCTAAAAGAAAAAGAAACGGAGAAATTATTACAGAACGCAAAACAACAAGCTGAAACAATCTCCAAAAGAAGGCAACAACAATTGAAACCACTTGAAGAGAAAGTGAATAAATTATTGACACAGGTTGGCATGCCGAATGCAAGATTAAAAACGCAATCAACTCAAACGGAATTGAATTTTTTCGGGATTGATGAAATTGAATTTCTGTTTGATGCGAACAAAAGCAATCGCTTTGAACCTATCCGCAAAGTCGCGTCTGGCGGGGAATTGAGCCGATTAATGCTTTCTATAAAATCACTCGTTGCTCAATCAATCGATCTCGCTACATTAATATTCGATGAAATTGATACAGGCATTTCTGGTGAAGCAGCAAAACAAGTTGGCATCATCTTAAAGAAATTATCGCAACAACGACAGATAATTTGCATTACCCATCAACCGCAAATTGCAGGCAAGGCCGATGCGCATTATTTCGTTTACAAGGAAATAAAAAACGATGCTGTGAAAACAAATCTGCGATTGCTAACACAAGATGAGCGGATTACAGCTATCGCAAAAATGCTCAGTGGAGAAAAGCCCACTTCTGCTGCATTGGAGAATGCAAGAGAATTGCTCAATTAGCAAA
>CAIYPC010000124.1 GCA_903927975.1 uncultured Bacteroidota bacterium
ATATCGAAAGCATCAGGTGCTCAGTTTCAACGGTAGCGCTTTTCAGGGCTTTCGCTTCGAGCACGGTAACGCGGATCACTTTCTCCGCCTGTTTTGTTAGAGGTAAACTGTTGATGTTTGCAATATTTTTACCGGTTTTGTCTTTCACTGCGAGTTCCACTTCTTTGCGCAATTCATACAAATCAACATTAAAGCTTTTTAAAATGCGCACTGCTGTATTATCACCCTCGCGAATTAAACCAAGCAACAAATGCTCCGTGCCGATAAAATCATTTCCTAACCTCAATGCTTCCTCCCTGCTGAACGATATGATTTCTTTAACCTGGGCCGAAAAATTATTGTCCATTTTTAAGTAATTGAGCTTTATACAATAATAACGAATATTTTTGATTTCTATTTCTGTCTCTTTATTAACGTATGTGAATACAGTTAAGTACAATGAAAGTCAAAATTGATACCAGAGAAAAATTTCATGTCATTACGATCAACGAACTAACGCTTGCTGCTAATATGACAGCAGAACTGAATGAATATGTGGTCAAGATGCAACAAAATGGCGTTAAAAACGTGGTGCTTAATTTACAGGACATAAAAAACATTAACAACGCTGCTGCTGAAACATTGGTGAAAATGCAGCAAAGTTTTTATGAAAACAATACATCATTCGTGATTTGCGGATTGAGCAAAGAAGTAGAAAAATTTTTAGATGAAGATGGATTGCTTGAACTGATGAACACAACGCCAACAGAGAGCGAAGCCGGAGATATTGTGCAGATGGAAGAGATTGAGAGGGAATTGCTTGGGGAGTAGTTTTGAGTTTCTAGTCTCCAGTTTCCAGTTGTGAGGATGGATCATTCGTTATTAATTCGTGATGCGATTCATAATTGAGTGTGGGATTTTTGATACCGACATTAGAGCTGTGATTGAAAATTGTTGCGTCCGCCGCGGCGGATCATCTTTTGTGCTACCATTGAGCACTTTGCGCCTTCGCGCCTTTGCGTGAAAAAATATTTGAACTTTTTATGGCTTCAAGTGTTATAAAAACATTCATTCAAAATCTTCTTGAGCAAAAATTAAATATTTCCATTTCTTCACTTGAATTTTCTTCCATCGGCGGCGGCTCAATCAACGAAACCTACAAAATCACAATTAATAATTCTGGACATTTCTTTTGCAAAATAAATTCAGCCAAAAAATTTCCTTCTCTTTTCATCAAAGAAAAAAACGGATTGGAATTATTAGCTCAGCAAAATATTATTAGAACAGCATTTGTTATTGCTTGTGAAGAAACAGAGAGCAACCAGATTTTGATATTGCCATGGATTGAACAAGGATCAAAAACAGAAAAGTTTTGGGGGATTTTTGGAGAACAATTAGCAAGACTTCATCAGGTTTCTAATAATTATTTCGGTTTGCATGAGGAAAATTATATGGGCGCATTACCTCAACGAAATAGTCCATCAAAAAACTGGACTGATTTTTTTATTCAGCAAAGATTGGAACCACAAATTAAATTGGCTGTTGAAAATAATTTGTTGGAATATGATCATGCAAAAAAATTCGAGCACCTTTATAAATCATTGCCAGAAATTTTTCCTGAAGAAAAACCATCATTGCTTCACGGCGATTTATGGAGCGGCAATTTTTTGTGCGATGAAAATAATCTTCCCGTATTAATCGATCCGGCTGTTTATTATGGTAATCGACATATTGATCTTGCTATGACAACGCTGTTCGGTGGCTTGGACAAAACATTTTACAATTCATATCATCACTATTCTCCATTACCTCAAAACCACCGCCAGATTTGGGATGTGTGCAATTTATATCCGTTATTAATACATCTTAATTTGTTTGGCAAAACTTATTTAAATGATATTTTGCAAACGATTCAAGGATATTAATATTTTTCACGCAAACGCGCAACGACGCAAAACATTACAACAATTAAGGTATCAGACGGCTTTGAAATCGTTAATAAATTTTCAGTCGAAGTATAGCCGTCAGATACCCAAACTTTGCGCCGTTGAGCCGCTGCTAGAAAATCCAAAATTGAATTATTATATTACAGAATATTTTCATCACGTGCAGCATAATTGTATTGTTGTTCGTCTATAAACGGATTGTATTTTAAAAACTACACATGCTCGCTGTAACCATACTTGGCAACAATTCTGCGCTTCCTGCATTTGACCGTCACCCTACGGCTCAGGTGGTAACTATGGATGAGCATCATTTTCTCGTTGATTGCGGCGAAGGCACGCAATCACAAATGGGAAAATATAAAATCAGGCGCAGCAAAATCAGCCACATATTTATTTCTCATCTCCACGGCGATCATTATTTTGGTTTGATTGGATTGCTCACCAGCATGGGTTTATTAGGAAGGCTGCAGGAGATTCATTTATATGCGCCGCCGATGCTAAAAGAGATAATTGACATGCAACTTTCAGTTGCTGATACACAGCTTCCTTTTCCTTTGCATTTTCATCCATTGACTGAAGAAGGAATTATTGTGAAAGAAAATAAATTTGAAGTGAGTTGTTTCAGCGTATCACACCGCATTGAATGTTGGGGATTCAGATTTAACCAAATCAAACCTTTTCGAAAAATAAACCCAGAAAAAGCAAAGGAACATGAAGTTCCTTCATCTTTTTTTGAGCGATTGAAATGGGGCGAAGATTATACCACAAAAGAGGGCGCAATTATTAAAAACGAATGGGTGACTGAAGCTGGTGCCAAATCAAAATCTTATGCTTATTCTGCGGACACAATTTATGACGAGCGCATTATTGAAAAAGTGAAAGATGCTTCTCTTTTATATCATGAAGCAACTTATCTAAAAGATTTGGAAGAACGCGCTACCAAACGCTTTCATTGCACCAGCACACAAGCTGCAACAATCGCAAAAAAAGCAAATGTTGAAAAATTGATTATTGGTCATTTCAGTTCTAAGTATGAAAAATTAGATGATTTTGAAAAAGAAGCGAAAGAAGTTTTTGAGAATACGGAATTGGCGTTGGAAGGAGTTACTTATAGGGTTTAATCTTTGTTATTTACTTTTTTGATAATTTTTAACTTGCAAAATAAAAAATATTAATGCAGGAATCAGTGTAAGTATTCTTGTAGAGCCATTGCCAAAAAATAAAAGCACAAAAGTCATAAGAGCAAGAAATATAGCAATCATTAATCCTCTTTTGGCTTCATATAAGTTTGAAATTCTGTTTATAGAAATTCCTTCATTTACATTTAGCAAACTGACAATTTGAATGAATTTTGTCGAAAATTTTTGGAACTCATCTCGTGAATCTTTGAATTTAGTCAGCCTTATTACTGCATTATTTTTTAATCGAATCTTAAGAGTACTATAATTAATGTCCTCTGACAGTTGATATTGAGATATATTTTTTATAAGAAAAAACTTTGATCGATACGGCATTGCACCACTGATTTTATCTATCAGCATTTCACTATCATTTATTTTAATTGAAAGCTTAATTGTAGAAAAGAGATAAGCAATAATAATTGACAGGACGTAAAAAATAATGAATAAAAATGTTCTCAGGTTGGCTGAAAAGTTGATTAAAAATGAATCCAAAAAGTATTGCACAAAAGAGATGAAAAAAATGATTAATAAAACAAAGATTACAGGTTTGATAACCTTTAGTTTGTAAGAATGCATTTTCAAAATGATTAAGGAACCGTCATACAAATTATTGCTTAGAAAGATACGCCTTCATCTTCGAATGAATTTCCCGACTCAATGGAACTAATGGAAGGCGGAGATAGTTTTCGATCAACCCTAATTCAACAAGCGCAGCTTTTACTCCAGCAGGATTATTTTCTGCAAACAATAATTCGTAGCCTTCGATCAATTCATCATTCAACAATTTTGCAGATTTGTTTTCAGCTTTCAGTGCAAGGCGCACCATCTCAGAAAATTTTTTGGGGAAACTATTTGCGGCAACGCTTATCACACCGTCCATACCACTACAAACCTGTGGAAACGCCAGCGCGTCATCTCCGCTCACTACTAAAAAATCTGTTGGTTTGTCGCGAAGGATTTGCATGCATTGCGCCATATCACCGCTTGCTTCTTTAATGCCAGCAATATTATCAACCTCATGTGCTAATTGAATTACAGTGGCAGCATCTATATTGCGCCCTGTTCTTGATGGCACATTATATAAGATGATTGGTTTTGGCGTTGCTGCAGCCAATGCTTTATAATGTTCAAACAATCCTGCTTGCGAAGGCTTGCTATAATAAGGGCTTGCGCTCAATACAGCAGCAGCATTATGCAAAGGAAATTTTTCAAGGTCATCAATTAATTCTTTCGTATTATTTCCTCCGATACCTACAACAACAGGCGTTCTTTTATCTGCTTTCTCGTAAGTAAAATTTACGATATCAATCTTTTCTTGCTTCGACAATGTTGGCGTTTCGCCTGTAGTACCAAGCGTTACCACATACTCTGCCCCATCTTTAATAACAAAATCAATTACGCGACCGAGCGCATCATAATCAATTTCTAAATTCGATTTGAAAGGTGTTACCAATGCCACACCAGTTCCACGAAGAAGTGTTCTTAAGTCCATCACCAATTATTATTATCGTTTTAAATTATTTAATTACGAAGTTACTTCATCCCAAAAACCCATTTTACTGTATTTTTCGATCCGCTTCTCAGTTCTATATTCGGGAGAATATTGTTTGAGATCTTGCAGTGTGCTGATCAATTTTGGCTTTAATAATGAAGCGGCTTCATCGTAATCCCAATGAGCGCCACCAATAGGTTCAGGAACAATGTCATCGATTAATCCAAACTGATACATATTTTCTGAAGTGAGCCTTAATTCTTCCGCTGCTTTTTCTTTCTGTGCCCAACTGCGCCATAAAATAGAACTACAGTTTTCTGGTGATATTACAGTGTACCAAGAATTCTCCAGCATGAAAACCTTATCACCCACACCGATGCCCAAAGCCCCACCGGACGCGCCTTCGCCGATGATAACACATATAACGGGAACGCGCAACCGAATCATCTCATAAATATTTCTGGCAATAGCTTCGCCTTGACCACGCTCTTCTGCTTCAAGACCTGGATATGCTCCAGGTGTATCAATCAATGTAATAACTGGTTTATCAAATTTCTCTGCAAGCTTCATCAATCGCAAAGCTTTTCTATAACCTTCCGGATTCGCCATTCCAAAATTGCGCATCTGGCGCATCTTTGTATTGGTTCCTTTTTGTTGACCAATCATCATCACAGTTTCACCATCCAATTGAGCGAAACCACCAACCATGGCTTTATCATCTTTCACATTGCGATCGCCAAAAAGCTCAACGAAATTGGTACACATTTTATCGATGTACTTCATCGTATAAGGCCTATCGGGATGGCGGCTGAGCTGAACTTTCTGCCAGCTTGTTAAATGGCTAGTAATGTCGCGCCTTCTTTCTATCACTTGCGCTTCCAGCTTTTTTATGGAATCGCTTAAATCTACTTTTGTTTTTTCAGCAGTTTGTTTGAGCTTTTCAATTTCTTCAAACAGCTCTTTAATAGGCTTTTCAAAATCTAAAAACTGTCGGTTTTTGTCTTGCGGCATAATGCGACTAAATTTATTGATGGCTGTAAAATTAAGGGAAGCAGAATTTGTTGTGAAAGTTTTGTTTGAAAAATTCTATTCTCCTATCTTTGCCGTCCTTTAAAAAAGCTGGATTAGCAATTAAGTGGAGAAATGCCGCTCTCTGATTCGGGTTAAATTTAAAGTTGGAAGTTCGGATCGGTAGTTCAGTTGGTTAGAATGCCGCCCTGTCACGGCGGAGGTCGCGGGTTCGAGTCCCGTCCGGTCCGCTTTAAAATTCTTCCGAAACCCTTGCCCAGCAAGGGTTTCAAGTTTTTAGGTTCATTTCTTGGGTCCGCAATTTTTTCAGGTGATCTTCATCATATTTCTACAACCCAGTATGGGCAAGGCTTTCAGGGCTTTCAATTTTCATTCTCACAAAAATATCTTGGCAGCAAAGGGTGCGATCGCGGGTACCAAAAATGATCCTTGGTTTGGTATCCGATGCCCCAAATGACCCAAGCCCACATTAAGTTTCAGCAAATTTGCACTGTAGGATCCCATTTTTTTTCACTTATTTCTTAACCACCAAAGGAGGATATTTTATGGAACAGAAAATGAACATCCTTTTCATCGGGAAAAGATCGAGGCTGACTATGCAAAAATGATTGCCAATTTTTTGATGAATGAATAGGTATGAATAAGTATTTCCATTTTGTTACATAATGGTACGAATTTTCTGAAATAAGGTCATAGATTCAACTGGTCATGGCGGATATCGGGAATATAATGGCAACATATAACGGAAAACATGTTTTGCTCCCTGATGCAGTAGTAATCCATTTAAAAAAATTTGATCAAAAAACCAAACACCAGATCAAAGTATTACATCATTATGAACTAAAATCACCTTCGGTCAAATCAAGATGTTTCAGAGGCGTTTTTGACCAGTTATCTTTGTATTAAACATGAAAGTGTACACCTACTGTATCGAAAATGAACAACTTAGTATGAGTAGGATTTCAGCATCTATTGTAAATCAGCGGCATAAGATTTCGGCATGGGATTAGTGAATTTTAGGGGTCTTGGCGCATCCAAGAATAAAGATGAATTTACTTTTCCATAATTAGAAAAAATAGCTATGCTCCAGAACTATTTCAAAACTGCTCTCCGCAATCTCATCCGCAACAAGCAATTCACCTTTATAAATATTACAGGGCTTGCGATCGGCATTGCGGTTTTTCTTTTTATTGTAGAATATATAGCGTTCGAATGGAACGCAAACCGTTTCAATAAAAATTACAGTGAGCTTTATCGTGTGGACCTGCAATACAAAGAAGGCAATACAGATTATTATTTACCACCGGGATTGGCGTCTGTTGCGAAACAACAGATCCCTGCCATTGAAGATTATGTGCGCGTTGCTGATGGGATCGCTTCAGGAGTTCTGAGCTATGAAGGAAAAACAATTTCCGACAACAAAACATTTCGCGAAAATAATATGATGTATGTTGACGGGAATTTTCTGAATGTTTTTTCTTTCCCCATTGTTGCAGGGACAAACTCTTTCATTGAGCCAAAAACACTTGCATTGTCTGAAAAGATCAGCAAAAAAATATTCGGCACAACAGACATTATCGGAAAGCAGATAAAAGTCAGCAATCAATTTGGCAATACTGTTTACACGATAAAAGCTGTTTACACATTGCCTGAGGAATCTGATATAAAAGGCGATGTGCTGCTCTCATTGCAAACGCTGGAAAGCCCCGCCAATCGAGACGGCAACGATTGGGCAGACCCCAATGGCATCCAATCCGGGTTTACAAATATTTATTTGCAACTGAAAAAAAATAGCAATGCTTCCAGCGTCAGCAAAGAAGCCACAGCATTTGTGCATTCAGTCAATCCTCAATCAAAAGATGATAAACTAATATTGCAGCCATTCAGCGAGCTTCATCTCGCACCTTCATTTGATTATCCATACCAAACTTTTGGGAGCCTTTTGCTCGTTGCTGTGTTTTCAGGGATTGCTGTTTTGATTTTATTGATCGCGTGGGTAAATTATATCAATCTTTCAACAGCGCAAGCGCTGAACCGCGCAAAAGAAGTCGGGGTGCGAAAGGTGCTCGGGGCAAGTCGCATTCAGCTAATGCTTCAATACCTTACAGAAACATTTATCCTGACATTATCAAGCGCTGCCGTTGCAATCTTATTAGTAAATATTTTTCAAAATATCTTCAATGAGTTTACTGGCAAACAATTGTCGCTTTCTGTATTAAATAATGGATGGTTCTGGTTTTCGAGCGTTGCGCTGATTGCTGTTGGTTCTTTATTATCAGGCGGGTTCGTTTCATTCGCGCTAACATCTTTCAAACCAGTGGGCACGCTCCGGGGGAAAATCCAAGCCTCCTCAAAAAGATTTTCGCTGCGCAAAGGATTGGTCGTTTTTCAGTTCACCATTTCAATCGTCTTTATTATCGCAACAGTTATTTTATACAAGCAACTGAAGTTTATGCAAACTGAAAATTTAGGCATGAACCTGAACCAGTTGTTAGTTATACAGGGACCAACTGTTACATCGAAAGGCCAATCGCAAAGAAATGCATCGTTCAAAAATGCCTTGGCTCAGATTTCATTCGTGAAAAAATATTCCGCGAGCAATGACGTCCCCGGGGTCGGTTATAATTTTTCGACAGAGAATATAATTCAGCAGAGCAACCCGCAGAAAGGCGATGAGAAAAAATCTTATTCGATGTTCATTTCCGATGAAAAATTTTTTGACACTTACGGTATTCAATTCCCGCAGGGAAAAACATTTAACGTTGAAGATGTGCAGCAAAGCTGGAACAAAGTTCAAAAAGTGATCATCAATGAAAAAGCGGCACAATCGCTCGGGCTCAACAGCAAGCAAAACCTGATCGGGCAAAAAATTGTTTGGGAAAAGCCTTATGAGATCATCGGTGTCGTAAAAGATTATCACCATCTTTCGTTCCGGGAGCCCATCAAGCCAACAATTTATCTTGCCTCTCCGTCGAGTGGATATTATACCATTCAGACAGATACAAGAAATATGCAATCAAAGATCAGCGAGATCAAAAATATTTATGCGAGCACATTTCCCGGCAACCCGTTTGAATATTTTTTCGCGGATGAAAAATATGATCAGCAATATTTTGAAGAGCAGAAATTAGGGAATGTTTTTGTCGCTTCTGCTTTTGTCGCAGTATTGATCGCTTGCCTTGGTCTGTTCGGGCTTGCAGCTTTCACTGCAAGGCAAAGAGTGAAAGAGATTGGCATCAGAAAAGTATTGGGTGCTAGCGTCACAGATATTGCTACTCTGTTATCAAAAGATTTTATCGTCCTTGTCATGATCTCGATTGCAATCGCTTCACCGATCGCATGGTTGGCAATGAACAAATGGCTGCAGGATTTTGCGTACAGGACAAATATAAGTTGGTGGGTTTTTGTATTGGCTGGGCTCATTGCTGTGGCAATCGCCCTGACGACAATCAGTTTTCAATCAATCAAAGCAGCTATCGCAAATCCCGTGAAAAATTTGCGGACGGAATAGTGCAGTGCATTATTTTTTCCGGACTCTTGATTTAAAATTTTCATAAAGCAAAATCGTGAGCACAACCAATTCCATCCCATAAAAAATATCTTCAACAGGGATCGTGAACAAGCGTATGCCCAGGTTTTCTTCGTTATTGTACCACACAATAGGCTCTCCAATCCCTGACCCTGTCAGTATCCCATTAACAATAAAAAATGGGACAAGGAGCACCGGATAGATTGTAAAAAATTTATCCATCCATTTAACCTGAAAAATAAATTTGCATGCAAGCAGCAGGACAGATGTGCTGATGAATGTGGAAGAAGTATATAACCGATGGAAATTTATGATGCCTATAACCAAAAGAACAAC
>CAIYPC010000125.1 GCA_903927975.1 uncultured Bacteroidota bacterium
ACAATCTAAATTTTCTCTCTGTGTACTCTGTCTCGACTTTAGGTTTTTTTTGAAATAAAAAGGCAAATTTGTCATTGTAACATCTTTTTTTTCCGCCAAGAATCAAAGGACAAAACATGACAAATTTGCCAAGAGTAATGATACAATCATTAGCTATCTTTTTGCCACTTTTTTCTAAACCTTCTTATCAATCATTTCTTTTTATTTTTCATGCTCATGTTCTTTGTAAGGGTAAACGCACTATTACTGAAATGTTAAAAAGAATGGGTTTAAGACAAATCAAAAACTATTCAAAGTGTCATGATTTTTTTAGTAAGGCAAAATGGTCCACTCTCAGTGGTTCAAAAATTTTACTGCTGAAGCTAGTTTCATTAATCCCTACAGCTGTTACTTTTTCATTCGATACTACTGTGGAACGAAGAAAAGGGCCTAAAATTAAAGGCTTAGGAATACAAAGAGATGCTGTCAGATCAACTAAAGGACGAAAAGTTCTTGTGCCAGGATTAAACTGGTTAGTTTGTACTGTTCATATCCAATTACCTTGGTCAAAAAGTAAATGGGCTCTTCCTGTTTTGACAATTTTGATGCCTCCTGAAAATCCATTATCCACTTCAAAAAATGCTCACGATTTAAAAAAAACAAAAAAACATAAAACACTTACTAAATGGACTTGTCAGGCTGTTAAATTACTACGTCGATGGCTTGGATCAAACACAAAAATAATGGTAGTTGCAGATTCTGCTTTTGCAACCTATGCCCTAGCAAACACTTGCATTGATTTAGATATTACATTGGTGTCAAGAATGCGTTTAGATGCCAGAACATTCCAGTTTCCTCCTCCAAAAGGAAGAGGGCGTAAAAAATTAGTGGGTGAACGCTTGCCAACCTTTCAGGATATGCTAAAAGATATATCTCTTGTTTGGTCTAAAGTAACGACTAGCTGGTATGGTGGAAAAATTAAAGAAATCCAAATCTTAACTGGAACATGCTTGTGGTATGGGTATGGTATACGGCCGGTTCCTATTAGTTGGGTTTTGACAAGAGATGGAGGTCAAGAGGCTTTGATTTTTAGCACAAACACTAATCAGTCTTTAAATGAGATGATAGAGGTTTTTGTAGATCGTTGGGCTATTGAAGTAACTTTCGAAGAGGCACGAAGACATCTTGGAATGGAAACTCAAAGACAATGGTCTGACAAGGCTGTTGATAGAATGACACCTTGCATTCTGGCTTCATATTCGATAATCAACCTCATAGCAGTTGAATCTCTTCAATCTAAAGACGAAAAAATCCCGATCCAGACAAGCTCATGGTATAAAAAAAGCCATGTAACTTTTTCAGATGTCCTCGCATATGTGAGAATGGAAATTTTCAAGAAAAATTATTTTCTACAGTTCGATAAAAACACCGAACTATGGAGAAATGAACTTGAAGAAATCATAAATCAAATGGCTGCCGCTTAAAAATCGCATAAAATAGATGTAGATATCTCAACATTAATATTTTATGTATGAAAATATGCCGGTTCACTCAAATATCAATGAACCTGCATGTTAATAAGAAAACCTAAAGTCGAGACAGA
>CAIYPC010000126.1 GCA_903927975.1 uncultured Bacteroidota bacterium
ATAATGAATTCCTGAATTTGAAGAACTGCACACTGGAAACTGAAAACAGGAAACTAATATTCCTTATTTTTAATCAAAATTTTCTCCATTGTCTCACCTAGAAGAAAGAAAAGAAAAAATCTGTCTTAATTGCAAAACTGAACTGTATGGTCGCTATTGTCACGTATGCGGACAAGAAAACCTTGAACCAAAAGAGTCAGTGTGGCATTTGGTCAATCATTTCTTTCAGGATATCACTCACTTTGATGGGAAATTTTTTACCACTGTAAAAGATCTTATTACCAAACCTGGATTCCTTTCACTGGAATATATGAAAGGAAAACGTGCGAGCTATCTGAACCCAATCCGCATGTACGTTTTCACTTCTGCGATTTTTTTTCTGATTGTTTTTTCATTGAGGGGCACGAGTGATTTTATGAAGCTCAATGAAAATACTGAGCCTACAAAAGAAAAAGAAGAAAGTATTTCAGATTGGCAACGTCAGTCAAAAAAAACAGAGACGCGATTAAAAATTGCAAGAGCTGATAAGGACGAGGACACGACTGAAATTAAAGAAGATTTGACTTACCTGAATGAGAAAATTGTAGCAGCAAAAAAAATCTATGGAGATACTTCTTCACGTAAGTTCGATGCGAAAGATGTTTTGCTGATGATACTACGTGCAAATTCGGATAGCTTGAGAAAGAATGGTATGCCCGATAGCATCATAAACAAAATGAACGAGGCACTGATAAAAAAAGACTCGCTAAAACTTGCTGGGAAAGGCGAGGAAGATCTGTTCAATATTTCGGTGAAGAAATATCCCACGCCAGCGGCTTATGATTCTCTGCAAAAAATAGCGTCATCAAATGAACACGATAGCTGGCTGACACGATTGTATATGAGAAAGATGATTGAAATAAGAAATGAACTCAACAAGGATAAGAAACGGTTTTTTGAAGAATTCAAAGAAAAAGTTGTGCATTCATTTCCTAAAATATTGTTTATCTCATTGCCATTTTTTGCGCTGATCTTGAAATTGGTTTATGTGCGGCGCAAACAATATTACTATACGAGCCATGGAATTTTTACGATACATCTTTATTGCGCCACTTTCATTTTGATGCTGATCTATATTTTGTTCAATCAATTGCAAGGCATAACGCCGTGGAAATGGCTCAACGCCATATTTATGCTCATCGATTTAGCGATTTTTCTTTATGTGCTTCTCTATTTTTATAAAGCCATGCGAAGATTTTATGGACAAGGGAGATTTAAGACAATCATTAAATATCTGATTGTGGGCTTTCTTGCATTCATTGTAAACATGCTTATTTTTTTATTGTTCATACTTATCTCTGCAATTTCTATTTAAATAAAATATTTATGAGCGAAGTCACTATATCTTTTGAACGTCTTGTGAAAATTATGGATGAATTGCGAGAAAAATGTCCGTGGGATAAAAAGCAAACCATTCAAACATTGCGCACGATGACTATTGAAGAAATGTATGAACTCGCTGATGCAATTACGGACGAAGATTGGGATGGCATTAAAGAGGAGTTGGGCGATTTATTATTGCATATTGTTTTTTATGCAAAAATCGGGAAAGAACAAAACCGGTTTACGCTTGATGAAGTGATCAATAAAATTTGCAATAAACTAATTGTTCGTCATCCGCATATTTATGGCGATGCTGCAAATGAAGGAAAGTTGGTGAAAGTAAATGATGAAGAAGATGTGAAAAGGAATTGGGAAAAAATTAAATTGAGAGAAGGAAAAACTTCTGTTTTAAGTGGCGTTCCCGTTTCTCTTCCTGCAACGGTGAAGGCAATCAGGCTGCAGGAAAAAGCAGCTCAGGTTAAGTTTGAATGGGAGAACGCTGATCAGGTTTGGGATAAAGTGGAAGAAGAAATTGGAGAGCTTAAGGAAGCAATCGAAATAAAAGATCAAAGGAAGATTGAAGAAGAATTTGGCGACTTGATTTTTTCTTTAATCAATTACGCACGATTTTTGCATATTGATGCTGAGAATTCTTTAGAGCGCACAAATAAAAAATTCATGCAAAGGTTCAAAGAAATGGAAAAGCAAGCGCAAGCACAGGGAAATCAGCTTGCTGACATGAGCCTTACTGAAATGGATGCCATTTGGAATTCCATCAAAAAACAAAAACTTTCTGATTGAAGCCATTTTTTAAAAATTTTGTAAAAAGAAATTTACACCTCCTCATCACGGCAACATTATTATTGGTTGCTGGTTATCTCACAGGGTTTCTTTTAAAAAGTAATTTTTCTGACAACTACTGGCGAAATTCCATTCAACAGTTTTTGCAACAAAGGGAAAAAGATTTTATTGATCTAACAAAAAATCAACCGCTTCTCGGCAGTCTTTCCAACAATCAATACAGCGCAGATCAATTGTCGTTGGCCGTAGAAAAAAAATATACGGTTCTATTATACCAAACGCAAAATAATATAAGCACTTTAAAATTTTGGAACAATCAACAATTGCTTCCGGCTGATAGTCTTTTGAAAAAACCAGATGGGAATTATTTTTACTCTTTTCAGAATGGGCAATATGAATTTATCAAGCGCAGTTTATCAAACGACAATAATCATTTAACGGTAGTTGCGTTGATACCTGTTCGCAAGCAATATTATATTACCATTTCTGGGTTTAAACCAGAATTTGAAGGTTTCCCTTTAGTGGAGAGTAGGTTTCATATAACCCAGCGCCCTACTATCTTTCCTGTTAAAAGCAGTTTTGGCAACACCTTGTTTTATCTTGAAAAAAAAGAAGCGCTTCGTGATTATGATGGGTCATGGATATCGCGCATTCTTTTTTTAGTAAGCATATTATTGTTTTTAATTGTGCTGCATAATTTGGCTCACAGCATATCAGAAAATTTTGGAAGGATAAAAGGAATAGTGTTTTTGATAACTCTTGTTTTTCTCCTTCGTTCAATTGTTTATTCTTTCCCAGCTCTTTTTAATCTTCGCCAATTTGAGCTGTTTGATCCAGCTATTTACAGTTCTAGTTTTATTTTGAATTCCCTCGGCGATCTGCTTATTAATTCTTTGTTGTTAGGTTGGATGATGTTATTCATCAAACAAGAAGTTGGTAATTACAGATTTCCAATCCTCACCAATATTTTGAAAAGATGGTCAGTGGTAGTAGCCATTCTTTTAATTATACTTGTAGTTACTTTTGTGTTTTCCAATACGGTGTTAAGCCTTGTTGCTGATGCAAGAATATCATTCAGCGTAACAAATTTCTTCAGTCTCAACACATATAGTTTTATAGGTTTTATCATACTCGCTACACTTGCATTAAGTTATTTTTTTATCACTCAAATACTTTTGGGACTAATCAGTTCTTTGGTTGATGTAAATAATATTATTGTTTATATCGTTCTAGCTTTTCTCGGATTGATATTGCTTACGTTTAGCGTTAAAAACCCTGAGCTGGTTTCTGTGGATGTGATCATTTTAATATGGCTGATGATTTATGTGTGGCTGATGCAACGAAAACTTTTTTCGAGCCTTAACCTTCGCCTGAATGTTTCCGAAGTGCTTTTCTGGTTATTTATTTTTTCCGCTTCTATTTCTACAATTATATTCTTTGAGAATAAAAAAATTGAGATTGAACAGCGTAAGAGCACTGCTGAAAGGCTTTCAGAGCAAGCAGATCCTTCAAGTGAAAGATTGATGAGCATTGCGTTGGCGTATTTGGACAACGATTTTTTATCTAGAAATTTCAGCAGATTCAAAGATGCTGCTTCAAACAGTTTTTTGAAAGATAGTCTTGTTAATAGCAGCTACACAACTTATCGCAGTAAGTATGATATGAAAATATTTACTTATGACACGGCAGAGAGATCTTTATTTAATTCACAACCCATTTCGTTTGATACGCTGAACACAATTTTTAATATTCAGGGCAAAACCACCAGCATCGATGGTCTTCGTTATTATGAAAAATCGTTTGACAAATACACTTATATTTATAAAAGAGCAGTCAGAAATCCAATGAGCGATCTCATTGGTTATGTATTTATTCTTTCCGATCTTAAAAATGATAAAGGCGATGTATTAAGCCCAGAATTGTTTCAGCAGAAAAGAGATTTTTTTCCTGAATACTCACCTGTTTATTCTTATGCCATCTACAGAAAAAATGAATTGATCGATTATGGCAATAATTATCCGTTCCCTACAGTATTGGATGAATCACAAATTCCCAAAGTTGATTTTGAAAAAAGGGTAAATGGATCTTATGATGAATTGTGGCATCGTGTAAGTGATGATAGATTGGTGATTGTAGCAAAAAAAGATAATTCGTTTTTGGAAGCTGTTACACTGTTCGCATATATTTTCAGTGCGTTTATTATTTTACTTGCTGTTGTGAGACTGGCCGCATTGCTGATTGCAACACGTCTTCAATTGAACAGACTGAAACCATACCTTCAATCAAGCATACGTTCTCAAATTCATACAACGATTATTTTCATCAGCATATTTTCTTTTTTGGTAATTGGCAGTGCAACCATTTTCTTTTTTATAAACAGATATGAAAGAAGCAATCAAACAAAGTTGAGCGCATCGATAAAGGTTGCGGTAAAACAATTACAGGATAATACCTCTGCCCCAAACTTTAATGACAGCTTGAATAAATATGAATTTGCTTCGAAGGAAGGTCTTGAAAACACAGTGAACAATCTTGCGAGTATAAATGGCATTGCAATCAACCTATATAATTTGGATGGCAATCTGGAAGCGTCTTCAAATCCATTTGTTTATGATAAAGGCATATTGAGCAAGAAGATGGATCCTATTGCTTATTATAATATCAATCAAAAAAATGCGGTGGAGTTTTTTAATAAGGAACAGATTGCGAAGGGGCGTAAGCCATTGGCTGGCAATGGAGGACTTGCAATTTTTGAAGGGGATCCTGGTCGTCAGACAGCTAAACGCCTTGCCAGTGATGATATGAATGACCGTGTAAATGC
>CAIYPC010000127.1 GCA_903927975.1 uncultured Bacteroidota bacterium
CAAAAGTTTTTAGATTACGATTATTAATACCCACAATTTCTGTGTCGTCACAAATATGCTCCAACTCCTCTTCTCCATGCAATTCCAACAACACTTCAAGTTGCAGGTTTTTTGCAAATTTCGCTAAAGATTTCACTTGTTGCGCTGATAAACATGCAGCGATTAATAATATCACATCCGCGCCCATTGATTTTGCTTCCACAATCTGATATTCATCAATCACAAAATCTTTTCGCAATATCGGAATCTCGTTTATTCTTGCTTTCTTTAAATCATCTGAACTTCCACCAAAAAATATTTCATCCGTCAATACCGATAATGCGGATGCGCCATTTTCAGTATATACTTTAGTTATTTCAACAACATCTGCATTTCCATTAATAATCCCTTTCGACGGTGATTTTCTTTTGAACTCAGCGATAATCCCTGTGCGTGTTTCATCAAGCAAAAACTCTTTCAGTGATAATGTTTTTCTTTTAAAGAAATCAGTTCTTTCTAAATCAGAAATGCTTATTTCCGATTTACGTGCCGCAACTTCAATTTTCTTTTGCTCTATTATCGTTTCTAAAATATTCATATTTCGTTCTCCGTTTTAAAATTGGAGATAGTCATTTTTTGTACCAATCTTTTGTGGTGCTATTAAACATCCTCCCGCCGCGTCGCACTCTTGTACGGAAGGAATTCTACTGAACGATCTATTAAATTCATCTTTCGTATTGTTTAAACATTCTTATTTCTCCGGCATAAATGCCGGAGCTAGTTATTGCAACGCAATTAATTTCTTCAATGCATCATGCGCCTTCCCACTTTCCAAACTTTCAACTGCAGCATGATATGCATCATCATAAGTTTTATAATTTCCTGTACAATGCAATGCCATCGCTGCGTTGGCAAGCACTACTGCATTCTGCGACCAAGTTCCATCGCCTTTTAAAATTTTTGAAAATAGTTTTGCTGCTTCTTCAACAGTTGCGCCGCCGTAAATATCACTTGCCTCAACCATGCGCTTGCCCAACTGTTGTGGCGTCATTATTTTTTCTCCTTCGTTGGTAATAACTTTTGTATCGTTCGTCAAAGAAATTTCATCGTAACCATCCAAGCTATGAATGATTGTGAAAGTGCCTTCCGTCTGCTGCAATAAATAATTATAAATTCTTGCCATCTCCAAATTGTAAACACCAACCAACTGAAACTTTGGAAATGCCGGATTGACCATCGGTCCGAGCATATTAAAAAATGTACGGACACCTAAATTTTTTCTAATCGGTCCAACTGTTTTTAGTGCAGGATGAAATAATGGCGCATGTAAAAAACAAATATTCGCTTCTTCCACTTCTTTCTTTAATTGCGCTTTATCATTTTTAAATTTATATCCCAGATTCTCCATCACGTTTGAAGCACCACTGATTGAAGATGCCCCATAGTTTCCGTGCTTTGAAACTTTTTGTCCGGTGCCTGCAACAATAAAACATGCCAGCGTTGAAATATTAAAAGTATTTTTTCCATCTCCGCCGGTGCCAACAATATCGATGGTTTCGTTGCCATCGAGATCAACACGCACACAAAGCTCCAGCAACGCATCGCGAAAGCCCTGCAATTCGTCAATGGTAATACTGCGCATAAAGAACACCGTTATGAAAGAAGCAATCTCACTTTCATTATAAATTCCTTTGGAAATATTCATCAACACGTCCTTTGCTGTTTCGCGAGTCAGTGTTTTGTATTCGAATAAATACTGCAAAATCTTTTTCATCGTCAATTTTTTAACCAGTTCTTCATAATTGTTTCACCTAATGGCGTGAGCACACTTTCTGGATGAAATTGTACTCCCTGCACAGCATATTTTTTATGCTGTAGTCCCATGATATAATTGTTATC
Source organism: uncultured Bacteroidota bacterium (assembly GCA_903927975.1). Lineage (GTDB taxonomy): Bacteria > Bacteroidota > Bacteroidia > Chitinophagales > Chitinophagaceae > Puia. The sequence goes on from CAIYPC010000127.1 coordinate 1,879, forward strand.
GTCTCTTGCCGTCACTTCCAATTCATCAGGAAAATTTTCATCGCTCACGATCCAACTATGATAACGACCGACAGAAAATTTTTTGGGCAGTCCGCAAAACAAGGAACTCTCAACTCCCAACTCCAGACTCTTAACTTCAATGTCCGTCGCCACTCCATGATAAACTTTAGAAAGATTCACCAACTTTCCTCCAAAAGCTTCACCGATTGCCTGATGTCCCAAACATACGCCCAGTATAGATTTCGTAGGCGCATATTCTTTTATCAATGGCAAAAGCAATCCGGCTTCTTCAGGAATTCCGGGTCCCGGCGATAAAATTATTTTATCATAATCTTTCACTTTTTCCAATGGGATTTTATCATTTCTATATACATCCACTTTCTGCTGCGAAATTTTTTCAACCAAATGCACCAGATTGTAAGTGAAAGAATCGTAATTATCGAATACCAGTATCTTCATGCCCCAAGCCCCTAAAGGGGTATTTAAAAGTGATTAATTATTTTATCTCGCTAACTGTTATCAACTTCTCAACCATTCAACTTATTCCCCCAGCTACTTCACTCGCTTTCTTCAGCGCTCCTAATTTATTATTCACTTCCTGCAATTCGCTTTCGGGCTGTGATGCAGCAACAATGCCGGCTCCAGCCTGATAATACAAGGTGTTCTGTCTGCTCAAAAAAGTTCTTATCATAATCGCATGAACACATGACCCATCAAACCCCATAAAGCCAATGCAGCCTCCGTAATAACTGCGTGCTGTTGGCTCGTAGCTATCAATTAAATTCATGGCTTTAAATTTTGGTGCGCCGCTCAATGTGCCCGCAGGAAATGTAACAGCAAGCAATTCAAAAGGATTTGCATTTTCTTTCACCTTGCCATTTACTTCACTCACTAAATGTATTACGTGAGAATAATATTGAACCTGACGGTAATGCACAACCGTAACTTCGCTGCACAAACGGCTGAGATCATTTCTTGCCAAATCAACCAGCATTACATGCTCTGCATTTTCTTTAGGATCTTTTAATAATTTCTCAGCCATCTCCTGATCAATTTCATCATTGCCAGTTCTTTTGAAAGTGCCAGCTATCGGATGAACAACCGCTTTTCCATTATTTATTAATATTTGCGATTCAGGTGATGACCCAATCAATTTATAATCTCCATAATCAAAGAAAAATAAATAAGGCGAAGGATTTATATTGCGCAAAGCACGATATACATTAAATTCATCACCCGTGAAACTTTGTTGAAATCTTCTGCTAAGCACAATCTGAAACACATCGCCACGATAACAACTTGCAATTCCTTTCTCCACCATTTTTCTATAATCATCGTCTGTCATGTTCGATGATTCTGATCCTTTCGGTTCAAAAGGATAAGTCGGTACGTCTTTACTTTTAATCAATGACTCAACAATAGCAAGTTCGCTTTCTACGCCAGCAATTTTATTTTCGCAAACAAACAATTCATCTTTAAAATGATTGATGGCTATAACGTACTGGTATAACCGATAACGCATTAGCGGAATAGCTGCCTTTTGATGTTTAGCAGTTGAAAATTCTATCGTATCGAAAAACTGAACCGCATCAAAAGTTGTGTAGCCAAATAATCCTTGTGCACTGCGAACAGATTTTTCTTTTGAAAGTTCAATATTAAAACGCTGCATAAATTCCCACAACAAATTCGGAACCTGATCGGGATGATTGATGGCAACTCTTTCCGGATGTTGTCCCGGCAATTTGAATTCGATATTTTTTGTATCGGTAATCTCAATGCCAGCAATGGCATTGATACCAATAAAAGAGTAACTGTTCTCCGTTACATGATAATCGGTGCTCTCCAGCAAAATGGTATCACGAAAACGATCTCGCAGTCGCAGGTAAATGCTCACCGGCGTATATACATCAGAGAGAATTTTTTTGTACTCCGTTTTAATTTCTATTTTTTTCATATCCGTCTCCGCTATGCGGAAAATTTTAGATTAACAATTGTCGCTTCAGTTCGTGCAACAAAAAAGCCCCGAAAATCGGGGCTGAATATAGTTATTACATTAAAGCAATAGCATTACGCACCCCGTTTTGAGTTTGTATGCCACCACCACTGAATATTTAATTGAAATTGTTTCATTGCATTGCAAATATGAAAGGTTTTTTGAAAACTACCAACTTTATCATAATTTTTCTGCTTCTAATTTTAAAACATGACCCAACTACCAAACCAAACATCGACTCAAAGACTGCTATCACTAGATTTTTTACGCGGACTTATTATGGTATTGCTTGCATTAGAAAGCACCAATATTTATTGGATTTGTTTTCAGGCAACCACAGATCAGCCTTTATTGAATAATTTCCTTTTACAGTTTCAGCATCATCCATGGAATGGTCTGCGTTTTTGGGATCTTGTTCAACCATCTTTTATGTTCATGGCCGGCGTGGCTATGGCTTTCTCGCTTACAAAACAGTCAGCACAAGGAATGACATGGCAACAATCATTCAAAAAAATATTGAAAAGAAGTTTCTGGCTTTTTTTCTGGGGTGTTTTAGATTATGCAGTCCGACCAAAAGGCTTGTCATTTGAATTGTGGGATGTGCTCACGCAATTATCATTCACAACATTGGTTGCATTTTTAATTTTCAGGTGGAGCGCAAGCGCACAAATTATTACGTGCGTTGCATTGTTGTTGCTCACGGAAGTTTTATATCGCTTTACTCATGTGCCAAATTTTGATCAGCCATTCGTTGATCAACATAATTTCGGAAACTATGTAGATCTATTATTAATGAACAAAGTGAACGATGGAGGTTGGGTCGCAATCAATTGCATCCCAACTGCTGTACATACGATTGCTGGTGCTCTTGCAGGCAAACTGCTCATCAATGGAAATAAAAAAATTCAGACAATGTTAATCTGGGCAGTCATCTGCTTTGTATTGGGATTCGGTCTCGACTATGCTCACATAACGCCAATCATTAAACGAATTGCGACATCTTCTTTCACGCTCGCATCTCTTGGTTTCTGTCTTTGTTTTTTATCAGCCAGCTATTGGTGGATCGATATAAAAAATCATAAAAAACATTTATTGTTCTTCACCATCGTTGGCATGAACTCGATTTTTATTTATTTGTTTTTTGAAATTGTTGGAGATAGATGGTTCACTGCTTATGGGAAAGCTGTTACTGGTGGATTGCTTTCCATCATACACACACCCGAGACTTTGAATTTGATATTGAGCGCATTCTCAGTTTTTGTTGCCGAATGGTTCCTCTGTTATTTTTTATATAAGAAGAAAATATTCTTTAAGCTGTGAGGGGAATGTGACAATTTGAAAATGTGAAAATGGCTCAATGCATTAATTCAATTTCCCAGTAAAAATTTTAGTTCTCTTCATACACTTGAATTAAAGCATTTTCAAATTTTCACATTGGACAATCTACAGCACCCCTTTCGTGCTTGGTAAATAATTGCTCAACGGATCACGTTTCACAGCCATGCGTATCGCTTTTGCAAATGCTTTGAAGATAGCTTCAATTTTATGATGCTCGTTTTCACCCTTGCATTCAATATTCAAATTGCATTTTGCTGCATCAGAAAATGATTTGAAAAAATGAAAAAACATTTCTGTTGGCATCTCACCAATTTTTTCTCTTTTGAATTCAGCATCCCATACAATCCAGTTTCTGCCTCCAAAATCAATCAGCACTTTTGCTTCAGCTTCATCCATTGGCAATGCAAAACCATATCGCTCCATGCCGCGCTTATCAGCCAATGCTTTCGCAAATGTTTCTCCTAAAGCAATACCAGTATCTTCTACGGTATGATGTTCATCAATGTGCAAATCACCATCTACTTTAATTGTAAGATCCATTTTTCCGTGCCTTGCAATTTGCTCAAGCATGTGATCAAAAAAACCAATGCCTGTTTTTATATCAGCTTTTCCGCTGCCGTCGGCATTCAGTTCGATTTTTATTTTTGTTTCGTTTGTGTTGCGCTCGTGAACAACATGGCGAAGACCGAGTTTTAGAAACTCATAAATTTTGCTCCACGCTGTTGTTTCCAATGCAATGGTCTGTTCAAGTTCCAGCCGGGAATTGCTCACTTCTTTGCCACCAAGATTTGGATCGTTGTTCAGCCAAAACGCTTTGCAGCCAAGGTTTTTAGCGAGCTGTACGTCGGTGATGCGATCGCCAATCACAAAAGAATTTTTTATATCATATTTTTCTTCGTTGAGATATTCTAACAACATGCCAGTGTTTGGCTTGCGTGTTGGCGCATTATCTTTTGGAAAAGTTTTGTCGATATGAACAGCACTAAAATGAATGCCTTCATTCTCCATTGCCTTCATCACAAAATTTTGAACAGGCCAAAATGTTTCTTCTGGAAAAGATGGCGTACCAAGCCCATCCTGATTTGTGACCATCACCAATTCGTAATCAAATTCTTGGGCGATTTTGATCATGAACTCAAGTGCGTGCGGGTAAAATTCTAATTTCTCAAATGAATCGATCTGATAAGTCGGCGGCGCTTCGTTTATTAATGTGCCATCGCGATCGATAAATAAAATTCTTTTCATCGGTTTTGTTTATAAAATGGGGCTTGGGTTTATTTAAGTTTTACAGCTTTCAGTACAGATTTTGCAAGGGTTTGCCTGTTGCCAAAACTATTTCTAATATTAATAAGTGAATCTGCAATTCCTATATCGTTGGCTCACTTAGAAGATCACATTCTGATATCCACACAATCTCTTCATTATATCCAATCTCAATCGAAATGGTAAATACTGGATATCCATGAGCGTTATATCAACAAATTATCAATGCCTAAATAATCTGTTATCAATTAATTATTCTCCCTTGTAAGAAATTTTCCAGATAGTTCCTTTGCTATCATCAGAAACATAAATAGATCCATCCGGAGCCTGAGCAAGACCGCATGGGCGATGCTTTGCGCCACCCGATGCCGTAAGCGCTGGACCACCAGAAAACCCATCAGCAAATACTTCCCATTTGCCGATCGGCTTTCCGTCTTTAAATGGAACAAACACTACATAATAACCTTGCTGAGGTTCTGGCGCTCTGTTCCACGACCCGTGAAAAGCAATGAATGCCCCATTTTTATATTTCTCGGGAAATTTATTTCCTGTATAAAATAACAATCCATCAGGTGCTAAATGTCCAGGAAATGCGACTACAGGATCTTGTGCATCTTCGCCTGCAGTTTTTTTGCCATCGCCACCATACTCCGGTGCCAATATTTTTTTGTTCTGAAATTCATCATAATAAATATAAGGCCAGC
>CAIYPC010000128.1 GCA_903927975.1 uncultured Bacteroidota bacterium
TAATCCCTGCTGATCAGGATCTTCGAGCACAGATCCGGTGTTCACTACTAGGCGAAGCTGAACTTTTTTTTCAGGCTTTGCATTTTTACGTATGTAATAAGTCAAGCCATTTGGCAGTTTGCCAATTTTCACATTGGGATCAACGGGCAATTTATCATTCAAATTGAATTGTGAAAATGCTGTTGTCTGAAAAAACAAAAAGCAGAGAACAAGGAAAAGATAATTGATAGTCTGAAATCTTTTTTTCATAAATAAAATTTATAAGATTAACTGTGATGAATAAACGAACTTTTTAGTATTGTTAAATGTCTCAAAAAAACAATAATCGCATCTTACCACTTATCACTTACTGCTGATAACTTCTTTAATAGGCTCGCCAATACAGCCATTTGGCATTTGTATGTGCAATAAAGCAGAAACCGTCGGGGCGATATCAGTCATGTGAACAACAGCGTTTGAACTTCCATGATTTATACCCCAACCCATGAACACAAGTGGTATATGCGTATCATAAGGATTCCATGAGCCATGCGTGGTGCCTGTTTTTCCATAACCTTCAAACCAGCCTGCATTTAAAACAACTTGCACGGCTCCGCTTCTCTTAAAATTATATCCGTTGATAATCATTTTTTTTATTGGCTCAGGAATCGGTGCTTCGCCAATTTTTGCAACATCTACTGCATATTGAATGCCGGGCTGTTGCTGAAGATATTCAACAGATATTTTTTTGATCGCATCAAAATCAAGATGCTGACCATAAATTTTCTGCATATCATAATTCACCTGGTAATTCATTCCTGATAATACTAATTTTTGAACGCCGAATTTATCAGTCAAAATTTTATTAAGGCTGTCGATTATTGCTTTTGAATTTAAAAACTCAGCGGGCAATTCATGCTTTTGCATGTAGCCGATATTGTGAGCCACACCATGATCTGCGGTAATAAAAACAGTGTATTCACCTTTCCCAATTTTTGCATCAAGAAATTGAAAAAATTTCTCAAACTCTTTATCGAGTCGCAAATAAGTGTCCTCGATTTCAATGGAATTAGGACCGAAAAAATGACCAACATAATCTGTGGATGCACAATTGATAGTTAGAAAATCTGTAGCAGATCCGTTTCCAAGATTATAATTTTCAACAGCAGCTTTTGCAAAATCCAACGTCAACGTATTGCCAAATGGCGTTGTACGAAAGCTGCCTTTGTTCGTCTCATAAATCTTTTTCATGTCGTGCGGAAAAACAGATTCCTTTTCGTCTTTAAATCTTCCTTCGTAAGATTCGTTATCTGAATCGCTCTGTGAATATGTGTTGATTGGGTATAAAGTGTTCCATCCATTTTTTATCAATTCACTCACTTCATTTTTATTATTAAAATCATTTACCCATGCCGGCAATTGTTTCATGTAATAAGAACTTGTGATGAAATGGCCGCTCGCATCATCAAACCAATAAGCCGCATTCGCAGTGTGACCAGCAGGTAAAATTGCTGCGCGATCCTTTAAAGAAACGCCGACTACTTTTGATTGATAATTAGTAGCGATTCGTAGTTCATCGGTAACAGTAGTGACCAATAAATTTCTTGGCGACATTTTTCCATCTTCAGATTCATTGCCCACACTTTGCACCGTGCTATCAGCAGTACAATACATCAATTTTCCCGTGAGTTGTTCGGTCCAATCATTACCAGCGATTCCATTCAGTGCCGGAACAGATCCTGTGAAGACACAACTATGTCCAACCGCAGTGTAAGAAGGCAAATGAATGATCATCGCGTTCTCGCAAGTAAATCCTTCGTTCAATAATCTTTTGAAACCGCCATTGCCATAACGATTATAATATTTGTATAAATAATCCCAGCGCATTTGATCCACCACGATGCCCACCACCAATTTTGGGCGGCTTATTCCTTGTGAAGAATTTGAAACAGGTTTGGTTTGAGCACCGACAAAAAAACAAAAAAACAAGAACGGAATTAAAATAAGGAGTTTGCGCTGCATGAATTTTTTTGGGCAAATGTATTTGAAATGAGCGATTAGCCGAAGAAAATTGATGATTGCTTTTTATTAATTATCAGATAACGAATCGCAATCGTATGCCCATTTACCGATTTGTTGCACTTACTCACGGCTCATGTAATCCGGCTTGCCCTTTGGCTCAAATGCCTTAGATTTGCGGCAATTTTTTAGCTCAAAATAATTAATAAAATATGGCGGATATTTTTGACAGGTTAATAAAAAACTACGGGCCTATAGGCCAACATCGCGAAAGAGCGCACGGCTATTTTGCATTTCCAAAATTGGAAGGGGAAATTGGTAGCCACATGAAATTTCGTGGAAAAGAAATGATCGTCTGGAGCCTTAACAATTATCTCGGGCTTGCAAATCATCCTGAAATTAGAAAAGCTGATGCTGATGCTGCAAAGCAGTTTGGGCTTGCGGCGCCAATGGGCGCACGCATGATGAGCGGAAACAGTAACCATCATGAACAATTGGAAAAAGAATTGGCGGAATTTGTAGGCAAAGAAGATTCTGCATTGCTCAACTATGGCTATCAGGGAATGGTGAGCATTATTGATGTGCTCTGCGGGCGTCACGATATCGTAGTTTATGATGGCGAATCGCATGCTTGCATTATTGATGGCTTGCGCCTGCATCCGGGGCATCGCTATGTTTTTAAACATAATGATATTGAAGATTGCGAAAAACAACTGCAACGCGCAACCGCACTTATTGAAAAACAAAAAGCAGGTGGCATACTAGTAATAACAGAAGGTGTTTTTGGAATGGCGGGCGATCAGGGAAGATTAAAAGAAATTGTGGAGCTGAAAAATAAATATCAATTCCGTTTGTTGGTAGATGATGCGCATGGATTTGGAACACTTGGAGAAACCGGTGCTGGCGCGGGTGAAGAGCAGGGAATACAAAATGAAATAGATCTATATTTTTCCACTTTTGCAAAATCAATGGCATCAATAGGTGCTTTTATTGCTGGTGATAAAACAATCATTGATTATATACGATACAATATTCGTAGCCAGATATTCGCGAAAAGTCTTCCTATGCCTTTTGTAATTGGAAATTTAAAAAGGCTTGAATTACTCCGCAAGCATCCTGAATTAAAAAATAAATTGTGGGAGAATGCACTGAAACTGCAGAACGGTTTAAAAGAAAGAGGGTTCGATATCGGCAAAACCGATTCAGTCGTTACGCCTATTTATATGAAGGGCGATGTTCCTGAGGCAACTGCGATGGTGATGGATCTTCGTGAGAATTATGGCATCTTCTGTTCTATCGTGGTATATCCTGTTATACCAAAGGGTCATATTATTTACAGGCTCATACCGACTTCAGTTCATACCGATGCTGATATTGAAGCTACGCTGAAAGCATTTGATGAGACAAAGAAAAAATTGGATGCAGGAGAGTATAAAGTAGAGGCAATACCGCACATGGCTGGATAAATTTAATTGACTTAATAAAATAAAAACCGGTTCGAAATTCGAACCGGTTTTTTTATGACATATATGTAATGATGAACAAGGAACATCATAAAAACAAAGAAGCCCCCCTTACGGGAGGCTGCACTAATCAAATACCCATTAACCACATTAAACCTTATCCTATGAAAAACCAAAGATAAGAAGTTTGAAGTTGAAACAATGGTTTTTTGAAAAATATTTTATACCCAGAAACCATTATATGATTAAAATCAATTTATTACGTCATAAAATACTCTTACTGAATTGATTATAAGTGAATTTGCGAAAAATAATATTAAGAAACCGCACAAAAACGCAATAACAAAATTATCTATCTGTAATCTCAAATCTTGCAACATCTTACCATGAATTTTTGAAATTCTTTTGATAATCTTCAAACGGTATTTTGTTATTATTGCCATCCCCAAAATATTTCAATATCAATTCAAAATCTTTTGTTTCAAGATATCCGGCAATTGCTTGTGGCTCACTTCCATCTGCAGGAATAATGATGGTTGTGGGAAATTGAAGCTGTCCTTTCGTGATATAAAAAGCAAAATCATTGGCGCGATAAGCTGAATTGAAGTCATAGATTTTGTCGTTCCATTTTATTTTTTCTCTCGTTTCCGCATTCACTCTTGTTGCATAAAATTTGCTTTCCAAATAATCTGCCACATTTTTGTTGCTGTAGGTTTTCTTATCCATCACTTTGCACCAACCACACCAATCTGTATATAAATCAATCAGCACAGGTTTTTTTTCTTGATGAAGATTAGACTGTACATCATTAATGCTCATCCATTTTACATGCTCATTTTTTGGCGAAGGAGAAAGCGAAGTAAGAACAAAGAATAGCAAAGCATATAAAAAAACTGGCTTAACTTTTTGCATAGTAAATTTGTTGGTGAGAAATTGAAACGACATAATAAAATAAACGAACAAATAAACGGGCAAGTATGATAGCAGGTTTATTGTTTTAGTTAAAAAGATAAAACAAATTGCATGCATAAAGTTGTTGTTGCCATAACCGGAGCAAGTGGATCGATTTATTCAAAGTTGATATTAGAAAAACTGTTGGCTATAAAAGATCAATGGCAGGAATTATCTGTAGTGATGACTGAGAATGCAAAACAAGTATGGGCAACCGAATTGGAAAATGAGGATTATAAAAAATACCCTGTAAAATTTTTTAGCCCGCATGATTTTACTGCTCCGTTTGCGTCAGGCTCGGGGAAATATGATATCATGATTATTATTCCATGCTCAATGGGAACGCTGGGAAGAATTGCAACTGGAGTTTCAGACAGCCTGATAACAAGAGCCGCAGATGTAGTTCTGAAAGAAAAAAGAAAATTGATCTGTGTGGTCAGAGACACGCCTTACAATCTCATTCATATAAGAAACATGGAAACAGTGTTGCTCGCTGGTGGAATAATTTGCCCTGCCACACCTTCTTTTTATAGCAAGCCAAAAACAATTGAAGAAGCTGCGGCAACAGTTGTTGACCGTGTGCTTGATATAGCAGGATTTGATATTGCAACTTTCAGATGGGGTCGGTAGTTGTGAGTTGAAAGTTCAAAGTTTAGAGTTGGGAGTTATGAGTCGGATGCATTGACTCCGAACTCCCGACTCTGAACTCATAACTAATTTCTCAAATCAATTTCTTCAACGCCGGGATATTTCGCTTTGTTGAAAACAAAAAGGTCATCGCTGATTGCCGTGTTGCCAACCAATTTATTTATTGTAACGATATTCTTTGCACCGTTTTTCTCTAATGATTTTAAACTGTAAATCATTTTTGTGGCTTTGTCGATATAGAGATATACTTTATAAAATGTCTTAGTCTTATCAACAGGAGTTAACTCAACTTCCTGCAAATTTTTGTTTCCTTGTTTCACATCACCATTCAGTTTGTACAAAAAATCTTTGTCATAAAAATCGGTGAAGAATTTTTCTGGAGTGATCGTTTTTACTGTGGGATCAACTTTGTTGATGGTCACTTCATTGGTCGATTTATCATAGCTCCATGAATTTTTTCCATCACAAAAAATTTCCTGACCGGTGATGCTCACATGATATTGGGTTCCCTTTAAATAAACTTTTCCTTTCTTGCTGCCTTCAACTTTTCCTGCGGCATTTTGAATTTCTAATGTAAAATCAGCCTGAATGGTTTTATAAGATTTTGCTTTAGCACTCACCTGATCAAGGATTTTTTTTGCATCAGGATCGTTCTTGCCTATGCTATTGTTCTGTGCCTTTGCTACAATCAAACCACTAACTACTAAAACCGTAAGAATTATTTTCTTCATATCGAAACAATTAAATGAAACCGCAAATATATTGCAATCACACAAAATGAAAGATTTTGTATAACAGTTGTAAATAATAACGAATGTGGATTAACAAAATGCTAACTAAGACTTTGCAGGTGCTGCTCTAATTCCATTTCATTTTTGATAACTACATCTCTCGCTTTGCTTCCCTGATTTGGGCCAACAATACCAGCAGCTTCTAATTGATCCATCAGCCTACCAGCTCTATTGTAGCCTAATTTCATTCTGCGCTGCAATAATGAAGTAGATCCAACTTGATTTTGAACAATCAATCGTGCCGCATCTTCAAACAATGAATCGCGATCGGCAAGATCGAAATCTTTTCCTTCCAATTCTTTTTCATCAACATATTCAGGCAACATGAATGCTTGCGGATAGCCTTGTTGTTTGCCAATAAAATCTGTTATCTCTTCCACTTCCGGTGTGTCAACAAAAGCGCACTGAAGCCGTACAACCTCACCATTATAACTGATAAGCATATCCCCTTTTCCAATCAACTGTTCCGCGCCTCCAGTATCTAGAATGGTTCTTGAATCTATTTTGGAAGAAACCTTAAATGCAATACGTGCAGGAAAGTTTGCTTTGATCGTTCCTGTGATGATATTCACAGATGGTCGCTGCGTTGCGATGATAAGATGTATGCCCACCGCACGAGCCAACTGCGCCAATCTTGCAATTGGCATTTCAATTTCTTTTCCAGCAGTCATTATCAGATCAGCAAACTCATCAATCACCAAAACAATGAAAGGCAAATATTGATGACCTTTCTGCGGATTAAGCCTTCTCTTAATAAATTTATCGTTGTATTCTTTGATGTTCCTCGCTCCTGCTTCTTTCAGCAAATCATAACGGTTATCCATTTCAATGCAAAGTGCATTCAATGTGTGTACCACTTTTTTGGTATCAGTTATAATTGCTTCTTCTTCACCAGGCAACTTTGCTAAAAAATGTTTTTCAATCGTTCTATATAAACTCAATTCAACTTTCTTGGGATCAACCAACACAAGTTTTAATTGCGAAGGATGTTTTCTATAAAGTAATGAAACGAGGATTGCATTCACACCCACTGATTTTCCCTGACCTGTTGCGCCGGCCATTAGCAAGTGCGGCATGGCAGCCAAATCAACAATGAAATTTTCGTTGTCAATTTTTTTACCAATAGCAATCGGGAGGCTAAAAGCATTTTGCCTGAATTTATCAGACTCTAGCAAAGTGCGCATGCTCACAATTGTTTTCTTTGCATTTGGCACTTCAATACCAATTGTGCCTTTGCCCGGAATTGGAGCGATGATGCGAATGCCAAGCGCAGCAAGGCTTAGCGCAATATCATCTTCTAAATTTTTTATTCTTGAAATGCGAACTCCTGCAGCTGGAACGATTTCATAGAGCGTTACTGTTGGACCAACCGTTGCGCTGATTTTTTGAATAAGGATATCATAATTCTTCAGCGTATTAATAATTTGATTTTTGTTTGCTTCTAATTCCGCAGCATCCTGAACTATTTTTTCACTGCCATGCGATTCAAGCAAATCAATAGACGGGTATTTATAATTCTGTAGATCTAATGTTGGCTCATAATCAGAAAGCACTTGTGGCTTTGGTGCAAAAGCTTCATGTTCTTCAACTTTCTTTTCTGATAAATCCTTTATTTCAAGCTCAGGTATTTGAATTTCTTTTTTAGGCTTTAAAGTTTTTTCTACAGGATTAATAACTTCAGCATCCTTGGGCAACAATTCTTCATAAA
>CAIYPC010000129.1 GCA_903927975.1 uncultured Bacteroidota bacterium
AATGGAGACGAAGCGAAAATGCGCTCCGAAGACTTAATGCGCGACGCCGCACGAATCGAACCAGAAACACAGGCCGGAAAACTTCTCCGTCAAACTGCTCAACAAACTGCAGCTCGAGTTCTCAATGTGAATGACACTTGGGCTTCTCGATTCTCAGTAGCAACAAAGAATGCTCTAAATAAAATTTATCCTGGTGTTCCAATTGGTGATCTCATCGAACCAATCGCAAAGATTCCTGCAAACATTATCGCAAATGGAATTGAAAATACCCCAGCCGGAATACCGGAAGTTGTTAAGGATATTGTCCAAGGTAAAATAAAACTAAATTCTGATGATGTGCAAAATAAATACGAAGGACTCGTCCAATATCGAAAAGGAATCGAACATGCGATTCGAATCGCTGGGGCAGTTGGAGTAGCCGCCGCAATCACAAATCAACTCACTAAGAAAGATTTCCGAGCCGACCAATATGGAAACCACTTCGTTAAGATTGGAAATGACTGGGTAAACACCGAATTTTTTGCATCAATTTCGCCCAATATCGCCGGTTTCATGGCCATGAAAGAAAATCCTCACGAGAATCAGGCTAAGGCCTATCTTACTGGTTCTAAGGTTGGGGAAGGCGCTTTGGGTGGAATATTGAATATTCCGGGAGTAAATGAGGTTTATAAGACGATTCAGAGTATCTCGAGTGGTACTGCAATCAAGGATGCGCAGGCACAACTTGAGAGTCGCGCGGTACCAGCGATTGTTGCGGATATGTTCAAGGATAGACCGGTTAATCGAATCTTCTTTGGTGCAAACGGAGTTGAATCAACAAAAGATTACAACGCCGGATTGAGTGCATCAAAAGCGAAAGCAGTCATTACAAGAAGAAATAATGCGGCGGCTAAAGCCAAATTAAAATAAGATGAAATTCGATGAGAAACTTAAAAAGTTTTTCGAGTTTCCATCCATATTATTAGGTAATTTTCAAATATATGTCACAAGAAAATATTCACAGTTTTCCCGGTTTTGCAAAAGGCAAATTAAAGCCTTTGGAAAGAGACTCTATTAAATTCGGACAGTTTCTCAAAATGCTTCCAACTGCACCGTTGGTAGACATCGCTCCGAATTACGCATACCCAATTGACGGAAACGACCAGGTTGGATGCTGTGTAGTTGCAGGATGGGATCATTTGCGCCAGGTTGTAACAGGACTTCTTACAGGCACTCCACAAAATTTCACTCAAGACCAACTCTGGGCTTTTTATAGAACACAGAACCCAGACTTCGATCCAAACGGAACAGCCGATACAAATGGACCCGGTTCTTCTTCAGATAATGGAATGAACATTCAACTCTTTCTCGAGTGGCTTCAAACAAATGGATATATTCTTGGTTTTTCAAAAATTGATCAGACAAATGAACTTCAAATGAAGGCTGCAGTCTATCTCGGACTCGGAATCATCACTGGAGTTGTTTTGGATCAGATCCAAATGGCTCAATTTGATAATGGTTACTGGGACAATATTCCCGGATCGCCTGTCGATGGAGGTCACTGTATTCCTATCGTCGGGTACACTGGAACACCAGATTACATTACCTGTGTCACTTGGGGAAAACTTCTAAACTGTACGCAACCGTTTGTTCTCAAGCAAATGGACGAGGCATGGTTTGTACTCATGCAGGAGCATGTAAACCATCCTGAATTTAGAAATCATTTCGATCTTGCCGGATTTTCACAAGCTGTGAATGAGATTACTGGAGGAAAGATTTCAATCCCCGTTCCACCAGTACCGACAAGCAACTTTACAAAGAATAAATTTCTCTCTTTCTATGTAAATACTCCCTACTACAACAGTGCTGAAACTTGCTTTGATGCGATTAGTATTGCACTCGCACAGGCAGGAATACTCTCTGATATGACGCTTATAGGAGCGCTGGCAACCGCTCGTGTTGAAGTTGGACGCATGTATATACCAGTGCGCGAGAACATTAGTCAGACTACCGCTAACGCCGATTACAATGGTATACTAGGGAATATCCCAGGGACGAATGATGGTTATTTCTTTAGAGGTGGAGGACTTCCTCAACTCACTGGCCGGGAAAACTATCAGAAGTATGGATTGGTCAACAATCCTGATAACATTTTGGATTTGGGAACTTCTGCTCGAGTGCTGGTTCAGTTCTTTAAAGACCATGGAATCGATACTGATTGTAACAATAAAGATTGGACAACAGTTCGAGAAAAATTTAACGGAGGTACAAATGGGCTTGGTTTATTCTTGAGTATTATTGGCCAGTTTCTTAACGTACTATAATTTATGTCAAATATTTTCAAAATCATTTTTCACGCACTCGCAGGGATCGTTATCGTAAGTGTTCCACTTCTTCTTAAGATTCATCCAGCATGGCTTGATATGACCCTCAGTGGAGTCGCAACTTCTCTATATGTCTGGGCGATTTCCACATATGCAACGCCAGCAACTGTTGGATTTGCTCCAAAGAAGAGAGTATAATATTAGAGTCGAGCGAAGTTTCAACAATTTAAATGGCCACAACTTGTCGTGTCGACAAAGAAGAATCCCCACCGAAAATTGCACCGGCCGGGGATTTTTTCTATATAATTAAGATGAACATAAAATTTGTTCATTAAAAATTAAAACATGCACACGCCAACAAGGTCGTTGAAAAAATTTCTACATTGCCCTGAATGTGGGAAAAAATCATGGGGAAGATTCTCCAAGGGAATTTTTATTTGCACTGAACATGAGCACTATCATGTCGTACCTATCAAAAATAAAGAACAAGAAGATCGTATTTTACGCATTCTAAAATCATTATTTGTCTAATGGAAACCTTCATTTTTGCCTTCGTACTTTGGGGTTTGTGGAAACTCTCTCAACAACAAAATCCCCCACCTTCGTGAGGGATTTTATATTGTTCACCTTCATGGATTCGAACCACTCTTTACTGCTATTAAGGCATAGCTGACGAGCTTGGACTCGAACCAAGATTAACGGGTTCAAGGCCCGATTGCCTACCTTTAGCAGACTCGTCAATTTTCCAGTACAAATAACTACCAAATTTACCACTACATTTACGAGAACAGAATACTTTTTGTCCTTGTTTTAGACGATATTTTACACGTCTTTCTTCTTTTTTGTAATTCTTATTGCACTGAGGACATTTGATTAAAACATAACTTATATTTCTTTCTTTTCTATGAAGTCTTGAATGTTCTTCAGGTGAAAGAATTTGTAGATTACTTATATTATTGTTTTTTCCATTATGATCGATATGATGAATAACTTCATTTAATTTAAGTTTTCTACAAATCTTTTCCTGAATAACATATCTATGTTCTAGTATTCTTTTTCCATTAGAGAATGTTAACATTATATATTTTCCATGAGAGTATCTAGCAACTATTTTCATGTATAAAGTATAACATCGCTAGGACATAAATACAAAGACGTCCTGCCGTTAGACGAAAGGTGAATATGCGGGACCATCGGGACTCGAACCCGAAACCTATCGCCTGACAAACGATTGCTCTAACCAGTTGAGCTATGGTCCCCTTGCCGACGGTGAATGAATTGAACATTCGTCTTCTCTTTTGGAGATAGGTGTTCTACCACTGAACTAACCGCCGCAGCGTATTACGCTAACTCAACACCAACTGCCTTCGTGCCCTTTGCGTCTGTATCGATTGATTCGATTGTAACATTATCCCCGACTTGAAGATCGTCAAAGCGAGATCCAATCAATTTCGAGGCGTGAAAGAAAACTCCTTTGTCATATCCTTCAACTTTAATGAATCCGAATCCTTTGTCTGTAAGCTTCTCGATTACTCCGTTTTTTTTCATATTTTTTTTGGTTGATCGCTACTGCGTAGCCAATCTTTAAAACTCTTTTTATAAGGTAGCCCGTGCTCTTTTAAATACTTCATGAACTGATCTTTATCCATGCTTCCTTTGAGTTTGTTTACCCAGTGAGGAGTGAGGACAAGATTTTTTACTGAATTTGCTCCACCTTTTGCCAATGGTATTACATGGTCTTCAGTTATTTGGTTGTTATCGATGAACGGCATCAGAGGTAGGTTCGTGTATGGGCATCTCCCTTTCTGTCGCACGAACATCTTCAGAACTCTCACTGGCTGTAACTTTTCTGTTGTCTTCACCTCTGTTATGTTTTGGTATGTCATGCGGATCTTGAAGTCCTGGAACTTTCACTCCATACTTCTTTTGGTATTCACGCCTGCCCTTGCGAGACATATTCATCAAATGGAAGAATTGTTCTTTTGTGAGCATTTATTTTATGGGGCAAATTGATAAACAAAATTCT
>CAIYPC010000130.1 GCA_903927975.1 uncultured Bacteroidota bacterium
ACGATTTTAGTGCTCCTACGCCAAAATAGGCAGCCCCTCCTGTTGAATGTACAGCGACAATCAGGATGGCACCCTGACGACAATCAGGTTGGCACTTCCATCACTGCCCTAACGACAATGATGTTGGCACCTTTGACCTCTGTCCCAACGACAATCAGGTTGGCACCCTCCATCACTATCCCAGCGACAATGATGTTGGCACCTTTTTCTACACTTTCTTATTAGTGTTATTCGTTGTGTTAAATTTCCTCTCTTTCTCTTTTTTTGGCCTCTCTTATTTTTTCTTAGGCCTTTCTTGTTGGGCTGGCGCTTCTCATAGGCCTCTCTTGGAGACCTCGGATTTGGCCAGCCCAATAGGTTCAAGGTTATACGGCGGTTAGTTTGTTTTCAAGGCGTTTTGAATAGCCTCTCTTGCAGCCTTTATACCGTTTTCCCGAATATAGTCATTCCAATCGGAAAACTCCCTGGATACGGGATATCCTTCAAAATCTGGTATGATAACCTTGCATCCGGTTCCAAGCTCTCCCTGTGCGGTAAAAGCCGCGCGTCTTCCTTTGTTTTCTTGGAGATGTCGATCATTATCACCAAAAACAATCAAAGGGCTCTTTGGGAAGAGCTTTCTCAGTTCTAGGCCAACAAACTTCAGATTATCACTACTGAATGCTGTCACCATGGCCATTCCTGTTGCTTCAAGGCAGCTTGCTGCCGTCACATAGGATTCCGCTAAACCAATAGCAAGTCCATTAATTGGTCGCTGCAGCATATGAAGCAGACCAATAATGCCTACATCCTTGGCGAATCTTTTAGATCCATCCGGGTTGATGATTTGATAGCTCAAGAATTTTCCATTAATGTCTCTTAGTGGAATGACTGCAATTTTTCCATAGTCCGTGCAGCGAAAACGGATCCCATAAAACCCCACACCTTTTTTTAATAGGTATTCTGCCTCACCAACCTCATCTGACATTTGCCAAAACATTTCTGCCTTTCTGACCTCCTCCAGTCTTTCCGTTGGTGTGTTTTTAGCCTCACTTACATTAAATCCAGGGGACGTTTGACCATAAGTTTTATGGGTTTTTATCTGACCGCCTTCTCCACGGCACCATGTTGCTAATCCCACCATTCCATTCCTTAACTGTTTTTTTTGCGTTTGGTAGCAGAATTCTCCTCTTCCTGCGGCTTGATCACTCGCGCAGCAGCGCACAAATCCCCCGTCAATGTTTAATGTCTCGATGGCGAAGTTTTGCTCTTTCAAAAATACATAATGAGAAGCAATTTGCTCATCCATTGTCATATAGCTCATAATCCCTCTCCTGCCGATTCATTATTTACTGATTTCGTTTTTTTTGACCGATCCAGCGCCTCTGATTGTCGATAGCTTCGCCCATTTATTTGCAATATTGTGCTGTGGTGGACCAGCCTATCTATTGCGGCAACGGCCATTGTTTTGTCTTTAAAAATGGCCTCCCATGCGCTGAATGGGTGGTTGCAGGTTATAATGATGCTTTTCTTCTCATAACGGTCTGATATCAGCTCAAAAAGAACGCTGGTTTCATCGTGGTTTTTTTGAACATAACCAAAATCGTCCAAAATTAGGACGTCGTATTTGTCTAATTTTTCCAGTATGTTTGGAAGCGAATAGGACTGTTTAGCCGCCTGTAGATTCTGCAACAAGCCTGTAGTACTGCTAAATATAACTCTGTAACCATGTTCGATTAACTGAGTGCCAATTGCGGCAGCAAGATGCGTTTTTCCTACCCCCGAAGGACCAAAAATCAAAATATTATCTCCATTTTGGATCCAGGAACCACCCGCTGCCATGGTAAAGATTTGGGTTTTATTCAGTGGGACATGTTTAAAGCTGTATGTAGAAAATGTTTTGCCTTTAGGTAAGTTGGCTTCTTTAAAATGCCTTGCGAAGCGTCGAGATTCGCGGCCTTGTAATTCGCACTCGCAAAGGGATTCTAAAAATTTTGCACTCCCCCAGCCTTCTTGGTCGGCTTGTTGGCTGAAATCGCGCCAAAGATTTGTCATCGCACTTAAATTCAATTGTTTGAGCATTAAAGGCAATTTTGAATCGGTCTCATTATTCATAAAAGACTCCTTAGGTTTTGATTGTTAATATTCACACTGTCCCTGCGATTTCATTCACGTTAAGCAAAGCATCGTAATCGCTTGGTTCCCTCGGTTGGATTGTTATTTCGATAATCTTCTCATGTACTATCCCGAAACGCTTTTCAATATCCTCTAGACGAGGCGTGACGTGTTGAAGCAAAAGCCCTTCAAGGTACTTTGAAATCTCCTCCTCTTTTCCACTGTCAACCGTAATTTTCAAGATTTTTACGATCTCTTTGCACGCGGTCCGATCGTCTAATTGATCATCAAGAAGTTCCCATGTCCTCTGGAAAGCGTAAGAGGGAAAAAGATCGTCTCGATAGACAAAGTTCCTAAATGCTTGTGGTTTTCGAGCTAATGAAGGAATGATGAACTGGTAGTTTATGTGCCGTGGCCGAGGGCCCTTATTCCAGCGTAACCTCTTAAAAGTCACAACCAATGTTGAGCCTAAAAAGCACTCCAGACGATCGTCGTAAACGTGTACTTTCAATAGATTGCCGACCAGATTCGATGGAACGGCATAGCGAGCTTGTCGCACCAAAATAATGGATGAGCTATTGACTCGAACAGTTTCCAGATCAAAATCACGTGTTCTGTGATTGGGAAGCTTTTGGAGATGTATTTTCTCCTCTTGAATCGCCTTGTAGCGTTTTGCGTTTTGTTTTGTTGCAACTCCCTGCACAAACTGACGATAATCTTTTAATAAATCGAAGTCTCTGGAGCCTCTCATCATTAGCGCTTGATTTAGCCTGGATTTGAAATGACGATGGGATGTTTCAACGCTTCCATTTTCATGTTTTACGCCCTTATTATTCCGTGTTGGTTTAATACTGTAATGAGCACATAACTCCTCATATGCCGTTGTAAAGTCCAATTCGGCCGACTTTTCCTCATTTTTATATGCAGCCGCTAGGCTGTCTGTTCTGTGCGTACAAGGGCAGCCACCCAATTCAGCATGGGCATTTTGAAAGCCCTCCGACAAGGCTGTAAAACTTTCTCCGCCCAGCACCACAAGAGGATATTCCCAGTGGCTAAAAGCGAGGTAATAGCGATAAATTAAATGAGGAAGATGAATCCCACGAATAGTTACCTCAAGGCTGTCGCAATGGGTAAAATCAGATAGACCTTGCCAGCCTGGGGGATGGTTTTGACGAAACATAACTTCTTTTTCGGGACCATTGATTCCCTTCCACTCTTTTACACGACGTTGCAGAGTGCGCAGAAGGCTTATATCGTATTGCTCGGGAAACCGCTCTTGAAGGTCATCCAGAAGGGTAATAGCCTGAAGAGTTGGTTCTTTCTCTAGAAGAGGAACAAGATCTGAAAGCCAGACTTGTTCAAAGGGATCTTTTTTTATTCCCTTTTTTTGATTATTCGAGAAGTCGTCGGGTTTGGGTTTATCAATTCGCTTGGCACTCCTTTCGCTAATGCCGGTTTTAGCGGCAGCCAGCTCTTGCGTGTCTCCCTGGTTTCTTAAATTCATGTAAAACTCCTTTTGTTTTTGGGTGATAATTTTCCCGGACATATATCTCCTTCCTTATTGTTAAGGGGCGGAGTTAGATATAGTCAGAGATCAACGAACACACAAATAGAAAGAAGGAGCAATCAGCAACACGAAAAGTGCCAACATGATTGTCGTCAGGAATTAGAAAAGGGTGCCAAGGTGATTGTCGTCAGGGGTGTGATGGAAGGTGCCAAGCTGATTGTCGTTAGGGGGGTGATGGGGGTGCCATCATCATTGTCGTCAGGTGGGTGATGGAAGTGCCAACCAGATTGTCGTCAAGGTGCCATCCTGATTGTCGCTGTACAGCTTAATGCATATGAAGAGGCCTTGCGCACTCCAAAACGCTTTGCGCCGCCAAGTGTTACCTCGATTTGAACCACGCC
>CAIYPC010000131.1 GCA_903927975.1 uncultured Bacteroidota bacterium
GAAGACAATGATTCGCCTGATGAAAGAAAGAGAAACCATTAGCGTTGTGAGTGATCAGATTGGATCGCCAACTTATGCCGCTGATCTTGCAAATGCAATTCTTTATATTGTTGACAGTGGCAAATTTATTCCGGGCATTTATAACTACAGTAATGATGGAGAAATTAGTTGGTTTGATTTTGCTATTGCCATAAAAGAAATGATCAATAACAATTGTAAGGTAAATCCAATTCACACTTCTCAATATCCAACTCCCGCCAAGCGACCGCGTTATTCATTACTCGACAAATCAAAAATCATTTCTGCTTATTCTTTAAAAATTAATGATTGGAAAGAAAGTCTTGCTTCATGTATTGATAAAATAAAAAAGCAGGGAGCTTAATTTCCCTGCAATAATATTTTTAATGAACGCGGATAATTCTAACTAAAACTTAATTCGCAACAGTTTTGGTTTTTTCTGGAGTGTTTCTGATTTCAATCACTCTTGCTTCATCTTTTCCGTAAAGGAGTTCTGAATGCAACTCAAGAATGTCGTTTTCAAGTTTGTAAACTCTCATTTGCATACTGGCGGTTTTACGGTTTCCGTACCAATAGCCAACTACAAAAAAAGCAGCGATTGCAGCCATTACTTCCAGCGCATTGAGCTGCACTGCCTGGAGAATTGTAAAGATGGTTTCCATGGATTTTTGTTTTAAATAAGGAATTGGATTACTGAATGCAATATAAAACTAGCCAATACAATCAGGTAAAGCAACGTATTTATACCACAATCAGTTCTAGTAAAATTCCTGATAAGGTTTTTTAATATGTATTAAACGCTGAATGGGGTGAATTTATTTTGGAGAAGGGAGGTAAGGGCAAAAATAAAGGGTTATTACGCAGTAAAGAAAAAGGCGCAAAGGATATGCATATACGTTATGCAATGCTTGCGCCGTGTTGATGAAGTATTTTTTTGAAATGCATATTTTATTGCAGGTTGATTTTTTTAGAGCTGAGAACGTTCACTAATAAAGATGCAGTTAAATAAACAGCAATCGTTAAAAGTGCTGATGCATAAAAATGGGAATGAGAAAAAAGCCTGAAACTTACAATGCCTAAAATAGTCATTGAAATAAGTGACGTAATTGTAAAAAGCGTTTTCATTTTTTTTGTTTTAAGATTTTTTAAAATAATTTTTCAAAACCGTAGTATATAAAAGACTGGATCCTGTTCTTCAGGTTTAATGAAGAAAATCTTAAAACTGATTTTTGCTTAAATCGGAAGTGCCAAGTATATAAATACCTAGGAAATATTTAAGTTTTAATTGGAGGAAAAATATTTTTTTGAAGAGGGGAAATTGTGATATTGTCCTGAATGAATCAATCAATTTTAGTTTGTGTCAATAATTTTCTACTCAGGTTCATACATGCTCAATTTATTCCTGAGCTTTACTATTTCTTGATGCATTTCATTTATTCGATCGAGGAGGTGAGTGATTGCTCCGATTCCTTCTAAATTAATTTCCAGTTCGTGATAAAGGCGTGCGAATTGTTCCAGTTTGGAAAGCTCACTATCATGCACAAACGAAGTTTGTTGCACTGTTGTCACTTCAATAAGCCCATATTGTTGCAGTGATTCTACAAAAGCAAATTCAAGATGATGGCTTGTGCAAAATTCATGAACGGAGATTAATTCTTTATCCTGCATAAAATGATTTTTTAAATTAGGATTTCGATAATTCGGTGAATAGCTCCTTTTGCTTGTCAGTTAAATGTGTTGGTAGTTTCACATTGTAAGTGATGAACAAATCACCAAACTGCCCTTCGCTTTTATAAACAGGGAATCCCTTTCCTTTTAATCGTATTTTAGTTCCGTTCTGTGTTTCAGGGCTCACTTTTAATTTCACTTTTCCGCTTAATGTGTCCATTGTTATTTCGCCGCCTAATAGTGCGGTATATAAATCAATATCAACAGCCGCATGTAAATCATTTCCATCGCGTTTGAATTTGCTGTTGTTGATGATGGAAAATGTAATATATAAATCGCCATTAGGGCCACCATTTACTCCTGTGGCTCCATAACCTTTCAATTTTATTTTTTGTCCGTTCTCTATGCCTGCAGGAATGGTGATGCGAATATTTTTTCCATCAACTGTAATGGTTTGCTGATGCGTTGCATAAGCGTCTGTCAAATTCACTTGTAGCTCTGCATTATAATCCTGCCCACGAAATTTTGTTTGCGAAGTTCTTCTTCCTCCTCCGCCGAATAAAGATTCAAAGAAATCAGAAAAGCCTTCTTCCCCAAAATCTCCTGAAAAATCTTGTCTGCCTCCGTTGCTGTAATTATGTTGTGATGATTGTTTTGCTTTTTCAAATTGATCCGCATGTTGCCAATCCTTTCCATATTGATCGTACTTTTTCCTTTTCTCCGGATCGCTCAGCACTTCGTTGGCTTCATTGATCTGTTGAAATAATTTATGTGCTTCTTTATTATTAGGGTTCAGATCTGGATGATGCTTTCTTGCGAGTTTGCGATATGCTTTTTTGATATCATCCTGCGATGCATTCTTATCAACCCCTAAAATTTTATAGTAATCAACAAAGTCCATGAATGTGAATTTATGAGCAAATTTAACTGAAGAATTTGAACCGCGGAGATAGAAAGGCGCATAGTATGGTGGAGAGGTGACACCTATACAAAAAAGTTTCACCACACCACCAAAACCACAAGAA
>CAIYPC010000132.1 GCA_903927975.1 uncultured Bacteroidota bacterium
CATTGCAACCTCTGAATTATTGGCATCAGGGTTTCAGCCTCGTTATATCACCAGTGTGGAAGGCAAGTTTCCAATGATATTTGAGTTTATATTGAAGAATGAAGGAGCCAATGTTCGCATTGTTAAGCATAAAAATCTTGATTATGGGAAGCTTTGATTACGACGTTGACTTTATATCTGACGGTTCTGCAATACCCATAAGTGCGCCATTGCAGCAACTGCAAGAAATGGATGCCCTCTCTATCGGCTCTCGAAAGAAAGGCGTAAGCGTTTTGCCTCTTATCATAGGTCTGACCGCCGCTGGCGTTTTGCTCATTTACCTTTATCAAAAATATAACGAAAAACCCAACGCCGACTCCACCATATACCAACTCGAAAAAAACGATTGACAATACGGATGATTCATTCTCGCCGGTTAAAGATATGTTACAGCATCCTGTTGCGAAAATAGTATTGCTTGGTGGCGGTGTTGTTTTGTTCTGCTACGGAGCAATTTTATTTATGAATATGGCCACTAAAGTTGTTGGCTCCTACAAGGTTTTGGATAAAACGATTAACACATGAAAGTTGCTCTTTATGCCCGCGTTTCCACTCACACTCAGACAAACGATAATCAAATTATCCGGCTCGTTACCCATGCAAAAAACATGGGCTGGGAATTTGAACTATTTGAGGAGATAGAGTCAAGTCGAAAGACCAGACCTGTGAAAGCTGAAATGCTTCGAAGGCTTCGGGCCAAAGAATTTGACGCTGTAGTCGTTTTCAAACTTGACCGTTTTGCTCGTAGTACTACGGAACTTATTTTTGACATTAAAGAGCTTTTGGATAAGCAAATTGCCTTCATATCTCTTTCAGACAATTTGGATTTTACCACCGCAAGCGGTAAGCTTCATTTTCAAATTCTGGCCGCATTTGCTGAGTTTGAACGGGAACTGATTCGAGAGAGGACAATTGAAGGAATTACACGAGCTAAACACCAGGGAAAAGCATTAGGCAGACCCAAAGGGAAAAAGGATTCTAAAAAACGCCGGTCAGGCGGTTATATTCTTCGAGAGGCACAGAAAAGAAAGTCTGTCGATGAAAGCAAAGGTTTGCACAGAGAAATTCAGCACTATCTACCATGAGAGAAGTTTTCGCAATAGCCGGGATAAAACACCACGTCTTCTTGCTTCCTAAGACCAATGACAGTTTGGTTTTAGTTCCGGAGCCAAACAATGAGTATGACCGGTTTGCTGTGGCGGTGTATAACACGCTTTCGCAGAAAATTGGTTACGTACCGAAATACAATAATAAAAACACTTACATTCTTGCTGCCCTTAGCAGATACACCGTTTCAGTTAGGGTTATTGCAGTATCGCCCCATTGTATTTTCGTAGAGATGATGGAGTGCGGTAATTGTGAGCAAAAATACTCCCCCAAAAAACCTGGGAATTATAAAACCGCCTAAATAGTGGCTATCCTCCCCTGTATATTATACCCTAAAAAAGGGAACGATTTTTTACTCATTGCATTTCATACTTTCATATCTTGTTGGCATAAAATTTCATACTGCCAACCCAAATAGCTAAGAATGAAAGATGTAAAGGTAGAAGTAGCCAAAGACCACTTAGAAAAGCTAACTAAAGCCAGCGGGCCGTCTGCCATAATGGAACTCATTTGGAATGCACTTGATGCCGACGCAAAAAACATTAAAATTTCTTACAGAGATATTCCTCTTGGTATTGATAATATCGTTGTTGAGGATGATGGGCACGGAATCAACTTTGACGATGCGGAAAAGGTTTTTGGTAGCTTAGGTGGGTCATTAAAAAAAACGAAAAGATTAAGTCCGCAACAACGCAAGCTTCACGGAGAAGAAGGACAAGGAAGATATAAGGCGTTTGCACTCGGCACTCTCATTAAGTTTCAGAGTATTTTCAAGGTAAATGGTGTTTGTAAATCTTTCGATGTCCAAATGGATTTGAACCACTTGCAACACTCAATAATAAGTGACCTTAAAATTGCCAAGAAGGATATTGATAAAACCACAGGCGTTTTTGTAACCATCAGGAACATAAATCAAGAAAAAGCATCAGGAATTACAACAGCAACATTTAAAAAATCGGTGGAGGAGAAGCTTGCTGTGTATTACATGACATATCCCAATTTCAATGTTTGGGTAAACAACTCCAAATTAAATTTTGAAGGATGTATCAAAAATAAATTTGAGGAGAAGTTTAAGATACAAGCCGACGACGGAAAAAAAATCGCGTTCACTGCTAAAATTATTGAATGGAACATTGATAATGAAAAGAAAATTTTTTATTGCGGCAAAGAAGGTGTGTCATATCAAGAAGGACCATTAGGCATAAGAACGACGTTGCCTATTTCAATCTATTTGCAATCGGAATACATAGAAAATTTGCACCGGCACGACCCGCTAATCGGAGAGATGGATAATGTTTTAGTTGAGGCCACTACAATTGCTAAAGATATTGTTAAAAAGTATTTAAGAACTCGACTCCAATTCTACGCAAGAGATTATATCTCCGAATTGAAAAAGGAAAAAATTTACCCGTATACAACCACTGCTGAATCGGAAGTAGAAGTGGCAAAGCGACAGGTCTTTGATATTGTTGCTTTGCAAATAAACGATTACCTACCCAAGTTCGGTTCACAAGATAACGCTAATAAAAAATTGACGTTGGCGCTGGTAAAAGAAGCGCTTGAATCAGATACTGAAAATTTTGAAAAAATTTTCACTGAAATAATCAATCTTCCAAAGGAAAAGAGGGAAGAGCTAAAAGACATACTTGAAAAAACCTCTCTCGTTAACGTTATTGATACGATGAAGGAGGTAACCGACCGCATAAGAATGATTTATGAACTTCGTCTCATTTTATTTGACGATGACATTAGTAGGGTTGTGAAGGAACGCAAACACTTGCATCAAATAGTTAAAAATGAAACTTGGATTTTTGGAGATGATTACACTTTAGG
>CAIYPC010000133.1 GCA_903927975.1 uncultured Bacteroidota bacterium
AATAGGGAAAGAAAAAATTTCATTTGGCCGCACATTTTAAAAGAAGATAATAAGAACAGTAATATACTAAAAAGCCGCTAGGAACATTTCAACTTTTAGGATGGATAGATTGATTATCAAAAGCAAAATAACAATGATCCATTCTATTGCTTTTGAATTTTATCGATTATAATAATAAGAGGAAGGGGAGAGTAGAAACGCTCCCCTTTGATAGTTGCTTGAACCAAAAATAGAACAACTACATACTTAATGCTTGTAACCAAAGAAAGCCTTTTAATGATTATATTTTTTGGTCTTCCCTTTTAAACAAATCACTAATAAAAAAATGTTCGATTTTTATCAAATATCTTGTTATCAAATTCGAATTAATCGCCTAACAAAAACAGTCAAGCAATTGGTGAAAATATGCTTGACTGTTTATCTATGCACATAAATTATAATTATCTGTAGCCCTTTGTGGCAAACGCAAGCAGCTACTTGTTATAAATTCTATCAATAAGCTTATTTATTACCTCCATCCCACCAAACTTTGGTTGTGAATAAATCTCCGCCCATGTGAGATACGGCCGCTTTATAAGCAGCGGCATCCAATGTCACCTGTTCCAATGGATAAATTAATCTACGTGGAATTGTACCCCCGGTTGAATTTCCTGTGTAGTTAACTGGAGTCAAAATGGGATATCCTGTCCTGCGCCAGTCAGCCCAACCCTCCATGCCATTATAAGTACATGCAGTCAATATCCACATTTCCGTATAAATCTGATTCATTTTGTCAGACAAATTGGTGGTTGGATATGGGTTTGCTGCCTGATAAGCTGCAATACTGCCTGGTGAAGCTGCGAACGCAGGATTATAAGCAGACATCTGCTGAAGAGCTGCAGCTTGTCCATTGGCATATTCAGTCGCCGCACTGCCTGTCGCCCATCCTCTTTCAATTGCTTCCGCCTTCAAAAATTCTACTTCGGCATAAGTAATCACCATCAATGGCGCATTGGATGCGTAAGTAAGAATATTAGGAACAGAATATGCAGCAATTGGCAAAGCACCAGGAACCTGATCTAAGCCATTGGGCAAACCAAGCTGGTGGGCGCTTGTAGTATCTCCAAGACCAACACCCACTACCCATGGAGCGGGATAATATACGGTAGATATCTCGCCCAAACGCGGGTCATTACGTCCTTTCAAAGCATTAATAAAAGTATTGGACCACTGGAGATTATCAGTTGATTTAATGATATAACGAGAAGGGGCACCTAAATCAAAAGAAACGGGATTTACATTATAGGTAGCACCGCCAGAATACTGAATAGCATAAGTTTCGGCATTGCTTGCAAAAACGCCTCCGCTAATTGCCTGAGCAGCCCATTTCTGTGCATTAGCAGGATCGACATTCGTCAATCGCATTGCCAATCTAAGCATCAATGAATTAGCCAGATGCTGCCAATAAGTAATATTTCCTGCATAAGCAAAATCTGCAGCGGCAGGTATATATGCACTTGCGTTTAAAGCCGCGCCAGCTTGGGCCAATTCATTCAACAAATCTGGATAAATAGCACTTTGCGGATCATAGGTAGGTGCATAGTTGTCGCTGAGATAACCTTGACCTGCTTCAAAATATGGGATGTCACCGTACAAGTCAGTCATCGTGCTCATTAACATCACTTTTACGATGCGTGCCATTGACAAAACGTTCACGTTTGTGACAGAATCCTTTCTTGCTAAGGCAATTAACTGAACCAGATTTTTTACAGCATTAGGATAATTTCCTTCACCGTCGCTGGTTCCAAAATAAGCCCCGGACGCCTGATTGGTAGCCTGATAGAGATATTTATCTCCAGAATAAAACTGCCCTAGTGATGACATTTGCTGAATCATCGGCATAGCATATATCAAATTGGCTCTCCATTGGGTGTACCCAGGATCACCTGCAGACCCAGCATATTGCAGCGTAGCTTGACCAAATAGATAATCTAGTGGAACGGCTGCTGGTGACGTTGGGTTAACATTTATTTTGTCGAAATTTTTCGTGCAAGACAACATGCACATTGATATGGCAAGGCTTGATAAAATTAAAAATTTACGAATCATAATTATTTTTTTTAATAAGTTAGACGTTAGAATTTTAAACTAAGGTTCAAACCCATGCTTCTCGTAAGAGGAGTGGCTGCAAATTCCAAACCTTGGGCATTACCGCTGTTGTAAGTAGATTCAGGATCAATGATCGGGGTATGCTTCACAATTGTCCACAAATTTCTTCCTACCACTGAAATAACAACAGATTTGAATGGTGTTTTGCCAAATGCTTTGGCTGGAATAGAATAATCCAGAGACACCGACCGCAGCTTGATAAAATCAGATGAATGAACAAATGGCTCACCAAAATTATACAGGTTTTGATAAATCGTCTCGGCCGGAAGGATCTTTGTATTTGGTGAAGAGCTTTGGGCACCCGCTGTGTTAGCAACACCTGGGCCTGCAAGTCCTGTTTCTCTGCCAGGTAAAGTCTTATTGGATAGACCATAACGGAAGGCTAGCGCTTCTGTTCCATCAAAAATTACACCACCGAATTTTCCATCAACAAGTATGTTAAGTGTAAAAGCATTGTAATGGAATGCATTAGTCCATCCAACAGTCCAAGGCGAAACACCTGTTCCCATGTTCTTAAGACCCGAAGCTTGAACAGGAAGCCCTGTTGCAGTATCATTAAGAATCTGTCCTGCACCATTCCTAGCAAAAGCAACCACCTGAAGTTCGCTATAAGGCGAGCCGATTTGCTGCGCAACGTAAGCCGTTTGAGTACGGGCGTTATCTACAGTAATCTGGGTCAAGCCGCCATACAAAGCAATAACCTTGCTTTTGTTATAGCCCATATTCACAGTACTTTCCCAAGTAAAGTTTTTGTTATTCACAATTCTGTAGCTGAGCAATAATTCTACCCCATTATTACTAATCTCGCCCACATTAAAAACTGCGCTTGTATACCCTGTTGCTGGAGAAACAGTAGCAGAAACGATATCTTTTGTTGTCTTTCGATTATATATTGCCAAATCAATACCCATTCTATTATTAAGTAGACGGCTTTCTAACCCGACCTCAGAACTTGTTGAAGTAAGTGGCTGTAATTTGGAATTTGGTATTTGGCTTGTGCCAACTTGTGCCAACGGGGATCCACCACCACTGCCATAAGTTGGGCCTGCACCACTAAGACCATAATTTAGCGACAACTGATAAGGAGTCGTTGCACCGCCCACCTGAGCCCATGCCGCTCTCACTTTTGCATAGTTCACAAAAGATGGCATTCTCAATGCGTCGGACAAAACAAAACTAAGACCAACGGATGGATAAAAAATATGGTTATGAGCAGTACCAGCAAATCCCGGAGGTGGCGTCAGCGATGAGAACCAGTCGTTACGACCTGTTACTGTTAAAAACAGCAAATTATTATAAGAAAGATCTGCTGAACCATATAATGAGTTAATCCGATTTTCGAAGTCTGCATCAGAAGTGCTGGTATTCCCTGGATTTACATTACTGATATCATAAAAGAAAGGAATATTAAACGGGCTTCCACCGCTGTTATCTACGAGTGTGGATCTTTTCATCGCGTTGTTACCTACAAATGCGCTCAACCCAAATTTATCTGTCAGCTTTGTATCAGTACCTAAGATAAACCCGACATTGGACTCTGTAAAGTCATCAAGATTTCTTGTATAACCACCGCCAAGAGAATATCCGGTACCAGTTGGAGTAATGTCTGTATTACGAAAAGTATATTTATCAAAACCCATAATTGCCTTTATGTATAACCAATTGGTTATATCAAATTTTGGCACAAAGGAAGTGAGTATACGGTTTCTTGAAAGATCATGCTGATATTGTTGCGCAGCGAAATAAGGATTATTTACATATTGGTTATTTGACCATATATATTCATAATTCGCTGGCGTAAACTCACTTGTTTTTAGGGTTTTCACAGATAAAGAGGTAGGCAATGTGTACATAGAATAATCAGCGTTACCCGGAGAATCAGAAACTCTTGGGGGATTGTGGCTTTTATCCACTGTATATTTCACGTTCGCTGTGAATGTAAACCTCTTACTTAAATTACCAACAAGGTTCAAAGAGTAGTTGTCTCTTCGAAGCGTATTGTTTGGCAAAATGCCGCGGTTGTTCAAATCGCTCATTGAAACCCGATAAGCAAGCTTGTCAGTTGCACCAGACAATGCCACGGAATTGGTGAAAGTTGTTCCGGTATTGTAAAAATCTTTCAAGTTATTCTTTTGAGCTACGTAAGGCCTCGAAACACCATCAAACTGAGGCACCAAACTGCCATCCAATTTAGCTCCATAGCTATCAGTTTGAGAACTTGCGGTTGCGGTTGTAGGCAATTGGCCTTGCAAGGAACCATTTACAATATCTCCAATCCCATAAGTGTATTGATAATCTTTGAAGGTTGGATTAAGCAAGTTATCCATTTGAAAATTGCTATTCACATCAAGACCAATGGATCCGCCTTTTTTGCTGCCGCTTTTCGTGGTAACTAAAATAGCACCATTAGATGCACGTGAACCATAGAGCGCCGCTGCGGTTCCACCTTTTAACACGCTGACACTTTCAATATCGTCAGGGTTAAGGGTTGAAATCCCATCACCTAAATCAGCTCCGCCCCACATGCCTACGGATGTGCCTCCATTTGTTCCGCCACCTAACTCATTATTTATATTAGTATTGTTCATTGGGACACCATCCACGACAATCAAAGGCTGATTGTCGCCGCTAAGAGAGCCATTACCTCTAATTGTAATACGGCTTGAACCACCTGGTCCTGTTGCAGGGGCAACAATATTTAAGCCAGCAACTTTCCCTTCAAGTGAATTAGCTATATTCACTGTTCTCGTTTCAGTCAAATCTGAGCCTTTAACCTCAGTAACCGCTGAGCTAATTGATTTTTTCTCTCTTTTAACCCCAAGAGCCGTAACAACTACTTCGTCCAGTTCTTTGGATTTGCTACTTAGCGAAATATTCAATGTAGGCCCATCAACCACGTAGTCTTTAGAAGCATACCCAACAAAAGTAATGACGAGAGTCGCCCCTTTTTTCGCGTTGATAGTGAATTCACCGTTGTCGTTAGTTACTGTTGCATTTCTTGTCCCTTTAACGGTAACTGTTGCTCCTTGTACGTTACCGCCCTTTTCATCGGTAACACGCCCATGCACAGAAATGTCCTGAGCGTAGGAGGAAATGCATCCGAATACAGTTAATAAAAAAGTGAACAATAATTTGTTACTCATAAGCAAGCATTTTGTTAGATTAAAAAATTGATAGCACCAAAAACTATGCAAATATTTATAAGTTAATAAAGAATAATTAATACTATCTTAACAAAATCTAAACAATTCTTGTACTTAACAATTAAAAAACAAAAATGAAATTTTAAAAAACAATGTGACTCTAATACTGAATAAATCAGATTATCATGGAGATAAGAATATTAAACGTCCTTAGTGCAATAAGAAACTTGTGCCTATTGAGGCGAAGTAAAACCCGAGCTTAATCTAATATAAATTTATCCTCAGACTGCTCTATTTGAAACAAAGTACCGGGCTCATGAGGATCATTGTATCACTATTTCTTCAACAAAATCTTTTTTCCCGTTTTTGAGGATTCGCGTGCCGCAGATAATATTCGCACAACGATTAAATTATTTTCAAGACAAGAAAGATCATTCACTGATTGAATTTTGCCGCGGAGCACATCTGCGAGATAGGGCAAGTTGTCAGTATATAAAGCAGTTTGAACTGGCACACCATAATACCTAGCAGTATCTCTTCTCAAAAGCGTGTTTGCATTTAATGCATGCAGATAAGATTTTTCGCCAAACACTTCCAAATCTTTTATCCCAAATGTCCAGTTCCAGGAAGCTTCCACAATTCCTGTTGCGTTAGGATATTCAATTAATATAGTTGCATCATCATCAACATTGGGATAAATATTTGGCTTGATATGTTTTGTTATAGCTGTTACTGAAATCGGTGCTTCTCCATTCATAAGCCACGTCATTAAATTTGCACCATAACAACCAAAATCAATAATTGCACCACCACCATTTTTTACTGGATCTGTAAGCCACGCCAAAAAATCTTTACTGCAACCAATTTCTTTTGGTCCCTGATGACCCATGTGAACAATCATCTTGCGAATATTACCAATTGCTTTTTCTTCATTCGCCATTTTATAGATCTGCTGATTGCTCGAATACCAAGTTGTTTCATAATTTGTCAATACTTGAATGTGATATTGCTTTGCAAGCGAAGCCATTCGTTCAGCCGCTTCAACCGTTGTAGCGAGCGGCTTTTCTACCATCACAGAAATCCCTTTTGGTGCACATGCTTCTACCACTGCAAGATGATCGATGATTGCATTATAAGCAAGAACTGCATCAGGTTTTATATGCTGAAGCATTTCACTTACTGATTTATAAAAAATAGAATCAGGCAATTGAAATCTTTTCTTGAACTTATCAGCCAACTCCTGATCTGGCTCAGCAATACCAATGATAACTACTTCTCCTCTCTTGAATTGATTCATGATATTATTTACATGATCATGATTAAGGCCGGCAACGCCGACTTTAAGCGGTTGTGCATTTGAAAGAAAACCGAAAAGAATAAATGATAACGTTAACATGCAACCGTAAATAGATTTGAAGAGTTTCATATCGCTTGTTTAAATTTTTGGAAGAACGTCCGAAGAGGTGACACCTTTTTGGAAATGTGTCACCTCTTCGGACGTTTTGCAGCATGCTTTAAAAAAACTTTGTCACACCCGGAACTGCGATCGGATAATTTCCATTTGCATCCGGAACGACAGGCGGTGTAGCGTTGAAATCATATTTCTCTGGCATGATATTAATGCCAGAATTGATTGCTTTATCCCACTCCACTTCCTGACCTGAATATGTCGCCATTCTGCCCAATATTGAAGTCATGGTACTTTTTGCGCCACGTTCAGCATCCCAAAATTTATATTCATTTTTTGCAACAGCATCAAACAACTCATCGTGCTCGTTTTGATAAGGCTGATTTTCTTTTGAAGTATCAAATTGATAGATGATGTTTCCTTTTATATCGGTTATTCTCGCATCGCCACAAAATACTTTTCCTTTTGTGCCAACAAGCAGTTCATCCACTTTGCTTGCTGTTCCTGGCTGATGCCTACATTGGCTGTTCAGTGTTGCGCCGTTTTTATATTGAAACTCTACATAATGATGATCAAAAATCTGTCCGTGATCTTTTCCTTTTCTCACTTCTCTCCCGCCCATGCCTTGTGCTTTAATAGGATAATCATTCATTGCCCAATTAATGATATCAAGATTATGGATATGCTGCTCATTGATATGATCACCGCAGAGCCAAACAAAATAATACCAATTTCTCATTTGATATTCCATCTCCGTCCATTGTGGTTGCCTAGGATGAACCCATACGCCTTCATTATTCCACCATGCTTGCGCAGAGACAATATCACCAATCGCGCCATCATGCAAACGTTTCATCAGTTCTCTGTATGATGTTTGATAACGGCGATGCAATCCCACTACCACATTTAATTTTTTTGCTTTCGCTTTTTC
>CAIYPC010000134.1 GCA_903927975.1 uncultured Bacteroidota bacterium
CTAAGCTACGATGGAGTACCATAACCCTGTTCTTTTAAAAGAGTGTATAGAAGGCTTAAATATAAATCCAAAGGGAATTTATGTTGACGTAACATTTGGAGGCGGAGGTCATTCAAGAGAAATATTAAAGCATTTAACAACAGGGAAATTATATGCTTTTGATCAGGATGATGATGCATTGAAAAATAAAATTGAAGATGAACGATTTGTTCTTATCAAACAAAACTTCAAGTATCTCAAGAATTTCCTCAAAATGTATAACGCATTACCAATTGACGGTTTGCTTGCTGATTTAGGAGTTTCATCACATCAGTTTGATGAAGCAGGAAGAGGTTTCTCCATTCGCTTTGATGCAAAACTGGATATGCGGATGGATAGAAACATCAAACAGACAGCCGCAGATATTATCAATACATATAGTGAAGAAGATTTAAAAAGAATTTTTAAAGTGTATGGAGAGGTTGATAATGCAGGGAGATTGGCAAATGTGATATTTCATTCACGGAAGGGAAAGCGAATAAATACTGTTAATGATTTAAAAGCAACCATTGAGAAATGTGTGAAGCGAGGAAGAGAGAATCAATATTATGCACAGGTATTTCAGGCATTACGAATTGAAGTCAATAAGGAGTTGGATGCTTTGCAGGAATTGCTTTTACAAAGTTTAGAAGTGTTGAAGCCTGGAGGAAGATTGGTAGTGATTTCATATCATTCATTGGAAGACAGACTTGTAAAAAATATAATGAGAAGTGGAAAGTTTGAAGGAGAAGTTGAGAAAGATTTCTATGGAAATAAAATTACACCATTTGAACAAATTACACGAAAGCCAATAGTGCCAAGTGATAGCGAGAATGAAGAGAATAGCAGAGCAAGGAGTGCAAAATTAAGAATTGCTGAAAAGAAATAGTATTAGGTATTAAGTACAAAGTATTAAGAAGTTAAAGTGGGAAACAAATTTAAAGAACAACCAAAAGCTGAAGAGCCAATAATACCTGTTAAACCTATAAAGGAAAATAAGGTGGTTCGTTTTGTTTCTAACGTTGTCAGCGGAAGTTTCTTATCAAAAGATTCATCAATTAAGAATTTGCCATTTATCTTTTTCCTTTCATTTCTGGCAATATGTTACATCGCCAATGGATACTATGCCGATGATCAGGTGAGAAAAGTAAACAAGCTTAATAATGAAATAAAAGAATTAAGAACACAATATATAGTAGTAAAAGATTCACTGGTAATAAAAAGCAAACAGACAGAAGTGGCGCGTGCATTAGCAAAGCTGCAAACCGGGATTAAGGAGTCGGTGGTGCCTCCAAAAAAAATTATTGTAGAACAAGTAAAAACAAACACTAAAAAAGATTAACACAATTGGAAATTAAAAAAGATATTCTTTGGCGTGTCTATCTCATATACTTTATTATATGTCTTTTTGGTGTCTCTATAATTTCCAAAATATGCATCATTCAGTTTAAGGAAGGTGATAAATGGAAAGCTCAGGCTCAAAGTTTCTCAACTAAGTTTTTTGATATTGAAGCGGTGCGTGGTAATATATATGATGCTAACGGAAGTTTATTAGCTACCTCTCTACCTTATTTTGAAACAGGAATGGATGTAAATACTGAAGCCATAACTGATGATATCTTTTATGATAATGTAGATTCTCTCGCATATAAATTATCGGCTCTGTTTAAGGATAAATCACAAAAAGAATATAAGAAGACTTTAACTAAGGCACGTAAAGATGTCGACAGATGGGTGGTTTTGAAACGTGATGTATCTTATACTGATCTTCAAAAGATGAAAAAATTTCCTTTGTTGAGGAAAGGAAAAAATCGTGGAGGTTTTGTTTATCTGCAAACAAACGTGCGAGAAAGACCTTTTCAATTTCTCGCAGCAAGAACAATTGGGAAACTAAATGATAATGGCACTGGAAAATCTTATGGATTGGAAGTTGCATTTGACAGTACGTTGCAAGGAAAAAGCGGTCATCGGTTGATGCAAAAAATTGCAGGAAATGTATGGCGCCCAATAAATGATGACAATGAAGTGGACCCGGAAGACGGAAATGATATTGTTTCAACAATAGATATTAATGTGCAGGATGTTGCTGAAAATTCATTAATGAATTGCTTGAAGAAACACGGTGCAGAACACGGCTCATTGATATTAATGGAAATAAAAACCGGTGAAGTGAAAGCGATTGCAAACTTGAAACGTAATAATAAGGACACGGCATCGTACTTGGAAAATTTAAATTATGCTGTTGGCGTGGCTACTGTACCTGGTTCTACATTTAAGTTACCATCACTGGTTGCTGCGATGGAAGATTTTAATTTGAATTTGGATGAGATAGTTGACATTGGCGATGGTACTTGTTATTACAGTGATGCAAAGGTTTCGGATTCTCATCATCCTGAGAAAAGTAAGATAACTGTAAAGGAAGTATTTGAGCAATCATCAAATGTTGGGGTTACTAAAATTATAACTCGCTATTACGCAAAAGATCCTCAGAAATATATAGACAGGTTATATAAAATGGGATTGAATTCTCCGCTTAATGTTACTATTCCCGGTGAAGCTGCTCCTTATATTAAAGATACGAAAGATAAAAGCTGGTCAAAAATTTCGTTGCCATGGATAAGTTATGGTTATGAGTCACGAATTACTCCATTGCAAATATTAAATTTTTATAGTGCTGTGGTAAACAATGGAAAGATGATGCGGCCAATGTTTGTGAAGGAAGTGCGAAATAAAGGGAAAGTGTTAAAAACATTTGAACCTGAAGTTATCAACCCTTCTATTTGTTCGGCGGCAACTGTGGCAAAGGCAAAGATTATGATGGAAGGCGTTGTGCTTAATGGTACAGGGAAAGGGATAAAGGGTTCGTGTTATCAGGTTGCTGGCAAAACGGGTACTGCACAATTAGGAATGGTGAACGGGAAACAGACATATCAGGCTTCGTTTGTTGGATATTTTCCGGCTGACAATCCGAAGTATTCATGCATTGTGGTAATTAGCGCACCAAGTGGAGATGCTTATTACGGTGCAGCTGTAGCCGGGCCGGTGTTTAAGGATGTTGCTGATAAAGTGTATTCTACAAGTTTGGAAATTCATAAAGAAATAAATGGAGAACAAGCTGCTTATGCAGTAAAAGCGCCATCTGTGAAATCGGGTTCTCAATCGGAAATGAATTATGTGCTTACTGCTTTGAAAGTGAAAA
>CAIYPC010000135.1 GCA_903927975.1 uncultured Bacteroidota bacterium
CCAGCACCACGATGCCCTTTCCTTTTTTTACAGCAAGCGCAAAAATATTAAGGTCTTGCGCAGTGATGCCTTTTTCCGCATCAAGCATTAATAAACAAATATCAGCTTCATCCATTGCATTGATGGCACGGATCACAGAGTAGAATTCAAGGTCTTCATGCACCTTTGTTTTGCGGCGAATGCCCGCCGTATCAATCAAAATAAATTCTTTGTTATATAATTTATAATGCGTGTGAATGGTGTCGCGTGTAGTACCGGCAATGTCGC
This sequence comes from uncultured Bacteroidota bacterium, assembly GCA_903927975.1. Taxonomy (GTDB): domain Bacteria; phylum Bacteroidota; class Bacteroidia; order Chitinophagales; family Chitinophagaceae; genus Puia. Next base: position 268 of record CAIYPC010000135.1, read on the forward strand.
TCACAATGGTACGCTCCTGCCCTACCAGCGCATTTAGCAAAGATGATTTCCCAGTGTTAGGCTGACCAATGATTGCAAACTTCGGTAGTGGGTTTTCATTTATTTCTTCTGAATCTCCGTCAACCATTAATGCAGTTATTGCATCGAGCAATTCGCCGCTGCCACTACCGGTCATGGCCGAAATAAAGAAAATATTATCAAAACCAAGACTATAAAATTCAGATGCTTCCAACAATCTTTCATTATTATCAACTTTATTAACAGCAAGTAATACTGGTTTTGTTGAACGACGAAGCACATCAGCCATTGCTTCATCTAAATCTGTGATGCCTGTTGCCACATCCACTAAAAAAATAATCACGTTTGCTTCTTCAACGGCAATGAGTACCTGTTTCTTTATTTCACGCTCAAACACATCATCACTCTTTGGCACAAAACCGCCTGTATCAATAATGTTGAAGTTCTTACCGTTCCAGTCTGCAATGCCATATTGCCTATCACGCGTAACGCCGCTCGTATCGTCCACAATGGCTTTGCGCTGCTCCAACATGCGATTGAAGAAAGTGCTTTTGCCAACATTTGGTCTGCCAACTATTGCTACAGTAAAACTCATACCCCATACCCCTAAAGGGGCCAATTTAGTTGTTAAGAAATTCCCAGTCCCCCTTTAGGGGTAGGGCTTAATATCCATATTCTTTGAGATAAATCTCATCCTCTCGCCATTTCGGGCGAACTTTGACGAACAGCTCCAAAAAAACTTTCCTGCTTATAAATTTTTCAATATCCATTCTTGATGATGAACCCAATTGCTTTATCATTTTGCCCCCTTCGCCGAGAATGATACCTTTCTGTGTTTCGCGCTGAACTATAATGTCTGCGCGTATTTTTGTGAGCGTTGTTTTTTCTTTAAACTCCTGCACAATCACCGTTGCGTGATAAGGAATTTCCTCATCATATAAATTAAATATCTTTTCGCGGATGATCTCTGCAACAAAAAATTTTGTTGATAGATCTGTTATCTCATCTCCTTCAAAAAATGGTTCGCCCTCAGGAATTATTTCAACAATTCTATTTACTAACTGATCAATATTCTTTTTTCTTTTTGCGGAAATATCAATCACCTCCTTGCAATATTTCTTATCCGCAAAAAACTTCTTCGTTTCTTCAATTTTTTCCGTGGTTGATTTATCGGATTTATTTATTACAACAATTGAAGAGCAAGACAATTGAAGTGCAGAAAACATTTTATCATTTTCCTCCAAATCGTCATTAACATCGACAATCAGCAAGCACACATCCGCATCTTCTATAGAATTTTTGACCGCCTGCATCATTTTTTCATGCAGTTTATATTTTGGCTCGATGATGCCCGGCGTATCAGAAAAAATAATCTGGTAATCTTTTTCGGTGAGAATGCCCTTAATACGATGCCTAGTTGTCTGCACTTTGTGCGATACAATTGCCAGCTTTTCGCCCATTAAAGCGTTGAGCAGCGTGCTTTTGCCCGCATTGGGCTTTCCGAATATGCTAACGAAACCTGCTTTCATAAAGGCTGCAAAGGTAAGAGAAAGAAAATGTTTGGCTGTTATTATGTTCAGCCGTACATTTGCACCCCACATCGCGAAGTAGAGCAGCGGTAGCTCGTCGGGCTCATAACCCGAAGGTCGGAGGTTCGAACCCTCCCTTCGCAACTTGAAAACAAAAGGCTCGAATGAGCCTTTTTGCATTTATCAATCCTTATTAACCATGAGTTCATTAAAACATTTGAACTTTACTTTCTTGGTACTTGTTTTGTGCAGTTGCAATAATCCTAAGGACGTAAAAACTCGCAACGGCATTCCTTGGAATAAAAATATCAAACCGACTTGGAATGATTTTCTAGGACAAATTCCATGGGACAACAAACATAAGGCAGCTACATACTATTACTACTCATCAAAAGATAGCCTTAGTGGAGACTCACTTCAATTAGAGGTATTAAATTATTTTTGGAAAGATTCATCCTGGGTAGCAACATACTACGAGTCTGATTATTTACTAAATCACGAATTAAGACATTTCGATCTTGCTGAAATTAATATAAGAAGGTTCAGAGAATATTTACAAGATTGGAAAGATACCAATAGCGCGAGCTTCGATATTTATTTTTCATACGCTCGATCTTTTTTTACTTACGATTCTAGTCAAAAACAATATGATACTGAAACCGATCATTCAAGAAACAAAATCGAGCAAGAAAAGTGGAATAAAAAAATAGATAGCCTTCTGAATGTATTAAAAGAATATGAACAGCCGATATTTAGAATTAAAAAACCCAAAAATTATGGCAAAAACGCTTATTAACTTTCATATAGAAATCATCTAACAGGTCAACCTTTTTTCGAAATGCTGCTCGCTCCGCTTGAATGCAATTCTTTAATGACGGCTGTTCCTTTATAATAAATATCGCTAGCGCCACTTGCATGAACGTTCAATTCTTTATTCACGGTGATGTGTATGTCAGATGCGCCGGATGCATGCGCTGTGCAATTTTCAGTCACAAAATCATAAGCTTTCACATCGCTCGCGCCGCTCACTCCTATTGTAATATTGGTTGCGCTTCCCGTGATTGTTGCGTCTGATGCTCCCGACTGATCCATGCTCAGATCGTTTGCTTTCAGATCTCCTTTTAAATCGCTTGCACCACTCAGATGAATATCCAGTTTGTCTGCTGTAATTGTTCCTTGTATATGCACATCGCTTGCACCTGATGCAGAAAGCTTGTCGATATTTTTGAACGATACATAAGCTTTCAATTTCTTATTTCCCCTGAACCATGAAAATCCTTTGTTATTCCTAAATTTTATTATCAGCACTCCATTTTCAACCTCTGTCGAAATTTTTTCAATATCATTTTTGTCCGCAGCACTCACAGCAACAGCCTCTTCATTTCCTTGCGTTAAATAAAGATCAATTGCACTTGAAACTGCAATGCCATGAAAGCTGCTGCTGAGCTTGCGTGACTGCGCATTGGGGTCATCAATTAATTGTTTTTGTGCCGATGCTGAAATGAAAATGAATGCGAAGAGAAAAAGAGAAAAGAATTTTTTCATGTTTATTTTTTTGAAGGTTAGCCACAGATTTCACAGATAGCACAGATGAATACAGTGAACACATCTCACATCTTACATCACACATCTAAAATCCACATTATCTCTTTGAAACCCTGCCGCCGCTGCTGGTATTAATTGTTTTCACTGAAGCATCGCCTTTATAATCAATATGTCCACCGCTGCTTGCGCTTGCTACAAGTGATTTGTTCACTGTTACTTCAAAATGGCCGCCGCTGCTCGCATTTGCATCGCACTCATTCGTAACAAGCGATGAAGCATCGATATGGCTGCCGCTGCTTGTAGATGCTCTGATGTCATCCGCAGTTCCGGAAATCATGGAATGCGATCCACTGCTTGCATCCACTTTAATTCCCTTCACATTCACTGCACCTTTAAAAGATGCGCCACTTGAAAAATCGAGCGCCAATGTTCCTGATTGAATAGTGCCATCCACTTCCACATGCGCACCAGAACTTGCTCTCAGTTCATCAAGCATTTTGCAGGAAACATAAGCACGCAGGTTTCTATTATGATTATCACTTGAATACCAATCGTGATTGTTTTCATAATAAATTTTCAGCACACCATTGATCACTTCTGTAACAATTCGATCCCTGCTTTCTTTTGTATCTGCACTTACCGCAACTTTTTCTTCATTGCCCTGTGTGAGAAATAAATGAATACCTGTTGCCACTCTGATGCCATGAAACGTAGTCACAGAACGGACTTGCGCGTTTGGATCATTCACTATTTTATCCTGCGCCATAGCCACAGATAAAAGAAAGATGCTGCTTAATGCTAAAATTAATTTTTTCATTTTTATTTTATTATGAGGTTGATATTATGAGTTGTGAATTGTCAGTGGCGAGTTGAGCGTGAGATTTCTTACTCACTATTGACCACTCCCCACTTACCAAAATTATCCTCTTTTCGAAATGCTGCTCGATCCGCTTGAACTCATTTTGCGCACCACACCATTTCCTTTATAATAAACATCGCTGCCACCACTTGCGCTCACATTGAGTTCTTTGTTTACCGTAACATGGGTATCGCTTCCGCCGCTCGCATCGATATTGCAAAAATCAGAAGCAAGATCAAAACCATGAAAATCGCTTCCGCCACTTGCATCAATATTGAGATTTACAACAGCACCGGAAATGTTCACATCGCTGCCACCACTTTGATGAAGATTTAAATCAGTTGCACTTACTTCGCCTTTTAAATCGCTGCCGCCAGAGAGATTCACATTCAACTTATCAGATTTGATGGCAGTTTCTGTGAAAACATCAGAACCGCCGGAAGCTTCAAGACCACTAATTGTTTTGATAGACACATAAGCCCTCATGTGCTGATTTCCCCAGCTCCAATGAAAACCGTCCCTGTTCTCCATATAAATTTTCAACACACCGTCTTCCACAACTGTTTTGATGTGATCTCTCACATCCAAATCGCTTGCGCTGATCACCACTGTTTCATCACCCTGAGAAAGATAAAGGTCAATGCCACCAGAAATTTTAATGGCGTGAAAGCCGCTCACATTGCGCTTTTGAGCATTTTTATCATTAATCACTTTAGAGCCTTGGGCAAAAGAAAAAACGCTGATGAACAGCAATGCAGCAGAAAGAAGAGTTTTATTCATAAACATAGTTTTTTAGAAAGTCGCACTTAAATAAATAATGTTGCATGCAAAATTTGCACCACACATAAAGTCAGACGAACCGCGTGTTCATAATGTTACAACCCCAATAAAAAAATTTCCTACATTTGCGGCGTTATCAGTTTCCTCGGGGTGCTAAACGCGCTGAGGTTGTGGAAGTGCACTTCGACAACCTGCGCTAAGGCTGAGATGATACCCGTAGAACCTGAACAGGGTAATGCCTGCGCAGGGAAGGTGCTCAAATTTTTTCTCCACTTTTCGTGTATGCAGTCATTTCCATTTATTTATTGATGAGCGCAAAATTTTGAAGTTTTTTTGGGGACAATCGGTATTGCTACTATTAGGCAGCCGTTGTGTCACTCACTTGTACCGAAGGAATTCTATTCGGCAATGTGCAACATCCTTCATTGAACTGTGCTTTCATTAATGAATGATTTTATTATGATCATTAATCATTTTCATTATTTCAAACTCATAAAATGAAAAAGCTGCTTACGGCAATATTATTTTTAGCAACGTCATCCATCGCATTTTCTCAATCCCATTTAAAAGGGAAAATAGTGGATGCACAATCAGGATCTCCTATTCCAAATGTTACTGTTGAAATAGAACACGAAGGATTGACATTCACCAACGATGCAGGATTGTTCGAGTTCAAAAAATTGAACATCAAAAACAATGAAATAAAAATCAGCAGCATCGGTTACAAATCATATCAAGCGGAAATAAATTCTGCTGAGGGATTATTATTGATTTCATTAGAGCCCGTTCAATTATTTCTTCAGCCCATTGAAGTGAAAGCTTTGCGTGCAGGAGAAAAAGCACCATTCACCAAAACAAATATTTCTAAAAAAGAAATTGAAAAATTAAACGTCGGACAGGATTTGCCTTTTATCTTAAACCAAACGCCAAATGTTGTTATCAACTCTGATGCAGGTAACGGTGTGGGATATACGGGAATTTATATTCGCGGAACTGACGCAACAAGAATCAATATGACGCTGAATGGTATTCCTTATAACGATGCAGAAGATCAATCAATTTATTTTGTTGATCTGCCTGACTTTGCTTCTTCTGTAAATAGCATTCAAATCCAGCGTGGCGTTGGCACTTCATCAAACGGTGCCGGTGCATTTGGCGCAACCATGAATTTTTCAACCAATGAATTTAACGATAAGGCTTATGCGGAAATCAATAACAGTTTTGGTTCATTCAATACATGGAAAAACACCCTGAAAGTTGGCTCTGGATTGATTGATAATCATTTTACCTTGGATGCACGATTATCACGCATCAGCAGCAATGGATATATCGATCGCGCCACGAGCGATCTGAAATCTTTTTATTTGTCTGCTGCTTATTACAGCAAAAAATCTTCTCTCCGATTTAATATAATTTCAGGATATGAAAAAACATATCAGGCATGGAATGGAATTCCTGAAGCAAAACTGAATGGAGATAAAGCTGCTCTTGACCAACATTATCAGGACAATGTTGGCTCGCTTTATTTTACACAGGCGGATTCGCTGAACTTATACAATTCAAACAATCGTACTTACAATTATTTCACTTACAAAAACCAAACAGATAATTATTGGCAAAATCATTATCAGCTTTTTTTCAATCATCAGTTTAATCAATGGTTATCATTAAATGTAGCTGGGTTTATGTCGCGGGGTTATGGCTATTATGAAGAATATCAAAACCAGCAATCATATACTGATTATGGATTGCAGCCTGTTGTTGTTGGTGCAGATACAATTTCCACAACTGATCTGATCCGCCAAAAATGGTTGAGCAATTATTTTTACGGCGGCATTTTTTCTTTTCAATATAAAAACAAAGGCACACAAGTTACTGTCGGCGGCGGCTGGGACAAATATGATGGCACTCATTATGCGCAAGTGAATTGGGCGCAGAATGGCGGCATTCCAAATAACTATGAATATTATAATGTGCCGGCTCACAAAACAGATTTGAATGTGTATGCAAAATTGCAACAGCAATTAAATGAACACTTCACCGCGTTTGCTGATCTGCAATTCCGAACCATCAATTATCAAATTGATGGCTTTGAAGACAATCCGTCAATAGTAGTGAACCCGAAATACAATTTCCTAAATCCGAAGGCGGGAATCAGTTATAGCAATCATGATTGGCAAGGATATTTCTCTTATTCGCTCGGCAACCACGAACCTAATCGCGGTGATTTTGAAGCCAATCAAAATGAACTACCAAAACCTGAACAGCTCAATGATTTTGAATTGAACATCGAGAAAAAAAATTCAGAATATTCATTCAGCGCAACAGGCTATTATATGCTTTATAAAAACCAATTGGTGTTGAATGGGAAAATCAATGATGTGGGAGAATATACCAGAATAAATATCCCAAATAGTTACAGGCTTGGTATTGAATTGCAGGGAAGCATCAAATTAACTGATTGGCTGAACATCAATGGTAATATAGCTTTCAGCAAGAACAAAGTAAAAAATTATACAGAGTATATTGATGATTATGATAATGGCGGACAGAAAAGTTTCTCATATAAAGAAACAGATATTGCATTCTCTCCATCAACAGTTGGAAGTGCATCCATCAATTTTTTGCCATTTAAAAATTACGAATTGAACCTCACCAGCAAATATGTGAGCAAAGAATATTTGGACAATGCGCAGAATGAAGACAGAAAATTAAACGGTTATTATGTGCAAAATTTGAGAATGAGCTATGCGCTTAAATCAAAAACAATTAAAGAAACAGATTTCATTCTGCAAGTGAATAATTTGTTCAACAAAAAATATGCTCCAAACGGCTATACCTATTCGTATTTCTACGGCGGCAGTTTGATTACAGAAAATTTCTTGTTCCCAATGGCAACCACAAATTTTATGTTTGCTGTGAATATTAAATTATAGTATAAAATACAAATGCCTGATGACAAGCATCAGGCATTTGTAAAGAAAATTTGAGTGAATTAATTATGAATTTGTTATTACTTCAGAATGAGATGATCCACCGTGCTTAGAAAATATCATATGATCTTTAGGTCCTTTGAGGTATTTCTCTTTTAATTTCTTATGCAATTCTTCTGGTTGAGTAACATCATTTACGATAAGCACTTTGCTGTTTAATGTAAATGACAAATTATCTCTATCGGTAATCACATTTGCATCAATCAGATCATCAATAATACCGTTGATTGGGCTAGAAACTGCAGGGACCGGAGCAACTGGAGAAGCAGGATAGACAGAAGGATTTGCTGGCTTCGCATCCAATATAATCGTAGCAGGTTGCATTGGAATCAAAGCAGGAGTTGCCAGAATATCATGCGATGAATTGTCCAACATTTCATTTATTTTTTTCCGCTGCAATTGAATCTGCTTTTGTTCAATGTCAAGCTCAGCAATTTGTTTGTTCAACAATTCATTTTGTGTTTTAGAATCCTTTTGTTGCAAAGATTTCATTTGCTCTTTTAACTCTGCCTGTCTTTTTCTCACTTCGTTTGTCAGCGCCATCAACTCATCGTTTTGTTTTCTAAGCTGCTGTTGCACATCCTGATTCAATTTTTGGGGCTGATCCATTACAATGATGGCTTCATTCTCTTTTTTCAATTCTGCCATTTTTGCACTCAACAGTTCTTGCTCAATTTTTAATTTATCTATTATTTCTTGACTATTGTTTTTTTCTTGCAGCTCTTTTAATTCTGCTTGCCTTTTATTCATAACTTCTTGCTGTTCTATTAACTCAGCTCTCTGCTTCTCTAATATTTCATTTTGCTCAGCAAGTTTTTCCTGTTCTTCCTTTGCTGCTTTGTGCATTTTATTAATGTCTTCAGCATAATCTGCTATTTTATCTTGTGGAATCTTCTTTCCATTTATATACAACTCTTTCACAACCTCATTAGTTTCATGTAACTCATATTTCGTTCCATCAATTGTTCCTTTGTAAGTAAAAGTTGATGAATGCGATTCTTTAGATTTATCAGGAACAGTATCCGTAATAATTTGTTTTGCCTGAAATTTTTTTGAAGCTGTTTCTTTATTAATCGGTGTTTGCTTAAATGCAATTGTCATTAATCCGATAACAACAATGCCCGTAGCCAATGAAATTTTTTCCATGTTGTTTAGTGTTTTATTATTGTTGGTAATAATTCGTTTTACTCTGTTGAGCAAATGATTTTTTCGTCCGGTAATCGCAAGTGAATATTTTGTGCTTCCAAGATTATATTCCTGAAAAGAAACCAATGCATAAATAAATTCCTTTTTGCTTTTTGTTTCGGCAAGTGCAATATCATCACAACAGTTTTCTCTTTCGTCTCTTATTAAAGATGAAATCCAAAGCACAGCAGGATTGAAGAAGAAAATCATTTCCGCAAAATTCTGCAACAGGTTCACGAAATAATCTTTGCGCCTGATATGTGCCAGCTCATGCAACAAAACTGCTTCCACTTGTTCCGGTGGCAATTGCGACATCAAGCTGAATGGGAATAATATCACAGGTTTCAAAAAGCCAACCATCACGGGCACTTTCACAATTTCTGATTGCAGCAACAAAATTTTTTGTTTTATATGAAGTCTTTCTGCAAGCTCTAGCATTCTTGCATTCCAATATTCTGAAGGAGCATGAGTTTTATAATGTCTGATGCGTTGCACATATCCTGCATTTGCGATAAGCTGGACGAATTGTGCACTTAATACTATGAACCAGATCATTACTATCAATGAAGCATGTTCGTTGAAATAATTTATGAACGTTTCGATATATGATTTTTCAACCGCAGCATTATTAATAGGATATACATTTACGTTATGTATTTCGCTGGCGCTGCTACCCACTTGAATATTGCTTACAAAATCATTCACGGAAGCAAGATGATATTGCCGAACAAAAGTTGCGCAAGCTGTTGCCACAAACAGAAAAAACAAAACCGACAATAAATTATATCGCAAAACCGAACTCGATTTTTTCGTGAGCATAATTACCAAGCCCGCCAAAACAGCCAACAGCAAGCCTTGCCACAGAGAGTGAATCAATGTCCAGCAAATAGCCTGCATTGTTTCGTTATTTAGTAAATGCATAAATATTTTTTTGTGTTTACTTTTTTAGTTCATGGGAAAACATAATTGTCCATCAGCATCTTCCAACTGTGAACTATCATCTATCATCCATCATCAACCAACTCACTTCTCCAATTTCTTCAACATCTCCTTAATAGCTTCCAATTCTTTCTTCGACGTTTTTTTATTACCGAGCAATTGCATCATCAAACTGCTTGCGGATCCATTGTACATCGAATCCACAAAACGATCGAGCAAAAAGTTTTTTGTTTTTTGTTCTTCCATTGCAGGAAAATAAATATGTTTCATGCTCCTTTCATCTCTTTTCAAAATCCCTTTCTCCGCCATGATCTGCATCAGCTTTAATGTAGAAGTGTATTGCACGGCACGTTTCTGTTCATTCAATGTATCATTCACAAAACGAACTGTTGATGGACCATGCTTCCATAACACCTGAAGAATTTCCAGTTCCGATTTTGTGGGATCCAATTTGCTATCGTTTTCTCTTTTTTCCTGTTTCATAAACTAAAGATAGGAAATTTTTCGTACGAACAAATATTTATTTCAGATTTTAATTTCTTTAACAAACGGGAATTTATGAGCTTACTGTATTTTTATATTTGAAGCATCAAAAATTTCATGGCAATCAGATTGATTGTCGTACTGATTCCTTGCTCTTGCAATTCATTATCTTCGATTGATATTATTCTTTCAACAATCAGGCTCCTGCATGAAAAAAATATTTCGAGCACTTCTTATTATTTCAACATCACTTATTGCATGTAAAGCAAAGAGTCAGGTAATAAATCTCGCAGGAAATTGGAATTTTAAATTGGACAGCAACAATAAGGGTTTTGAAGAAAAATGGTTTGCAGAGCAGTTGCTCTCTGATTCCGTTCAAATACAATTACCAGGCTCATGCGAACAAAGGGGGTTTGGAATAAAAAATACTTTTCAAGATCCACATCGCTTAACACGAGCAATAAAATATGAAGGGAAAGCATGGTATCAGCGAACAATAGAAATCCCGACATCATGGCTCGGCAAAAGATCAGAACTTTTTCTTGAAAGGTGTCACTGGGAATCTGTAGCCTATATAGATGGAATGCCATTAGGATTGGAAAACAGTCTCTCCGCCCCGCATGTTTATGACCTCGGCATCCTTTCTCCAGGCAAGCATATTATTACTATTTGCATTGACAATACTTATGGAAAAATCCCTATTGGCACATGGGGCTTTTCTATCACCGACGACACACAGGGAAATTGGAATGGTATCATCGGCAAAATGGAATTACGCGCCACTCCTACTGTTTGGATAAATGATGTGCAGGTGTTTTCAGATCACTTGCAAGTGAGCATTGGAAACATTACTGGAAAATCGCAATCAGTAACATTGCAATCAAAACCGTTTACCATACCTATTTCTGGAACAGTTATCGATTTTCCATTTAAGCCTTCATTACCACTCTGGGATGAATTTAATCCTGTGGTTCAAACGGTGATGGCTATCCTAAAATTTAATAGGCAGATTGATAAAAAGAATATTCAATATGGCAATAGGAAAATAACAACAAGCAACGGACAATTTTTGGTGAACGGACGAGCTGCAATGATGCGTGGTCCAGTTAACGAGTGTGTGTATCCGTTAACCGGCTACCCTCCTATGGATAAACCTGCGTGGCTGCTTGTGCTAGGCATCAGCAAATCTTATGGATTTAATTTTATGCGCTTCAATTCATGGTGCCCTCCCGAAGCAGCTTTTGAAGCTGCGGATGAATTAGGTATTTTTCTGCAGGTGGAATTGCCGATATGGACAATAGATGCACCAGCTTTCGGCGAACATTCTGTTCGTGATCAATTTTTAATTGATGAATTGAAAAGAATTCTTGTGAGTTATGGGAACCATCCATCTTTTGCTTTTATGGCAATGGGCAACGAATCTCCGGGACCATTTGAAATGCTGGTGAAAGAAGGCAAAAAAATAGATACGCGCATGCTTTACCGTTGTCAAAATGGCGACACGATTACCAATGGCGACTATGCTGAAAAAGGCACTGAGATTGGTCAGCGTGGCGGCAAAGGTCCGAGAACGGATTGGGATAGATGGTCGCTGATAAAAGGGAATGATGTTGACCATTATAGACAGTCACAATTACCAACCATGGCGCATGAAGTAGGGCAATGGTCAAGCTATCCTGACTTTGATCAGATAGCGAAATTCACGGGAACATTGAAGCCTTATAATTATGAAAGGTTTCGAAATTCGCTTGCACAAAATAATATGGCTGACGAAGGAAAAGTTTTTGCAATCGCTAGCGGAAAATTTTCTTTGTCCTTATATAAAGATGAGATAGAAGGATGCTTGCGAACATATCCTTATGGAGGTTTTCAGATTGTGGAAGCCCGCGATTTTCCAGGAGAAGGTTGTGCAATCATTGGATGGCTCGATGCATTTTGGGATTCAAAGGGGTTGATAACGCCTGAAGAATTCCGTCGCTTTTGCGGACCGGTGGTTTGTCTGCTACGCATGCCACAAAGAATTTACAGCAATGAAGAAACATTTAACGCAAAGGCTTTTATTTCGAACTATGGTCCTGTAAACATATCATCCATCGCCGAATGGAAAATGGAAGATGAAAAAGGCAATATCATTTCATCAGGAAAATGGGAGAAGAAAGATATTCAAACTGGGAAATTGACATCACTTGGTGACATCCATGCTTCTTTAAAAAATATAAAAATCGCTTCTCGGTTGATGGTTACTGTTAGTTCAGGCGCAACATCCAACAGTTGGAATATTTGGGTTTATCCTACCTTACAGCCTGCCACACCTTCCAACGTAAAAATTGTTTATGCCTTTGATGATGCAACAAAAAATGCATTGGCGAGTGGAGAAAATGTGTTGCTGTTCTCATCTCCTACAAAAGGATTATATGAGGTTAAAAATTCAATGCTGCAACCTGATAGTGTAAGACTTTTTCCACCTGTATCAAAAGCCAAGAGCGCTATCCCTGGTTCCTTTACGCCTGCGTTCTGGAACCTGCGACTTTTTAATCAACCAGGTACGCTAAGCATTTTATGTGATCCTCATCATCCTGCGCTAGCTGGTTTCCCCACAGCAGCATATAGTGATTGGCAGTGGGCGGATATACTTGGGGGATATACAGCAGAGGCATCTTATAAAATTGCTGGCGATGATGCCATTCATGATTGGAACGATCGCTATAATCGTTCAAAGTCAATTGTATTAAATGAAACCCCTGCTAGCTACAGACCGATTGTACAGATGATCGACAACTACGAGCGCAATTATAAACTGGGAATTATTTTTGAAACGCGTGTTGGGAAGGGCAAACTTCTTATCTGCGCATTAGATCTCGATACGGATGAAGACAAACGTCCTGCAGCAAGACAATTAAAGAAGAGCTTATTAAATTATGTTTCAAGCAAAGATTTTAATCCTGAATATGAATTGTCGGAATCGTTTTTAGAAAAAATTCTGAGTTATTAATGTCGCACGCAGAGGCGCAGAGTTCGCAGAGAAATGCATTAATTATTATAGTACTCCGCGTCCTCTGCGTCTCTGCGTGAAATATAAAAACACTTCCCATCTGCTATCTCCTTATTCCGGTCTTTCTGACTTTGCCGACTTCCTGACTCTTCAACCTTTCAACCCTTCAACTTTTCACCCCTCTCACCCCCTCAACCAATCATTTTTTTCTATACATTGTATCCTCAACCAAAACTCACATGAAAAAGCTATTTTTTCTCTTTATTCTTTTTGTATCAACTCATCTTTTTATTTCAGCGCAGGTCGCAAAGCGCTTGATGAAGCCTGCTGATATTTATCGTTTGCCCTCTGTTGGCAATGCACAAATTTCGCCTGATGGCAATTGGGTCGTATATACCGTAACCACGGTAGATTCCCTCAAAGACAAACGCAGCACCGATCTTTGGATGGTCAGTTGGGATGGAACACAAACCATTCAGCTCACTAGCGATGCCGAAAGTGAAGGCAGCCCGAAATTTAGCCCTGACGGAAAATATATTTCATTCCTCTCCTCTCGACAGGATAGTAAAGGATCACAGGTTTGGCTGATGGATCGCCGCGGCGGCGAAGGAAAAAAACTCACCGATTTTAAAGACGGCGTAAATGATTATGCATGGAGCCCTGATGCAAAAAAATTATTATTAACCATTACAGATAAAGAACCTGAAGACACGAGCAAAATAAAAACCACCAAGCCTTACGTGATCGATCGCTATCAATACAAAGAGGATGTTGAAGGTTATCGCTATAAAAAATTGTACACGCATTTGTATGTGCTCGATATCGCCACAAAAAAATTGGATACGCTTACCCGTGGAAATTATAATGAAGGAAATGCAAGCTGGAGCCCTGATGGATCACAGGTTTTATATGTAAGCAATACAACTACAGATCCCGATAAAAATGAGAACTCAGATATTTTTGTGATTGATGCAAAACAGGGATCAACAGCAAAACAAATTACCACGTGGACTGGTGCCGACAACTCGCCGCGCTGGAGTCCTGATGGAAAATGGATTGCATATTCTCGCAGCACAAACAACGCAGATTATATCATGTATGATCAGCTCATCCTTGCCGTTGTTTCAAAAGATGGCGGTGATCCAAAATTATTATCACAAAATTTAGATCGTGGCGTCATCGATCCGCGATGGTCGAAAGATGGCACTTCTATTTTTGCATTGGTGGAAGATGACCGTCAACAATATGTTGCGAGCTTTTCTGTCGCCACCGGAGAGATGAAAAAAATTGCTGATGGTGAACGTGCTTTCTCATCCATCGAGCCGACTGCGAATGGAAATTGGCTCGTGACGATGAGTGATCCGAAAACGCCGACAGAAATTTATGCGCTTGAAAACGGCAATGCAAGAAAGCTCACAAAACATACTGATGATTTTCTCGCGCCGCTTTCTCTCGCAACTGTTGAAGGCTTCACTTCCAAAAGCAGTGATGGCACTGATGTTTCAGGATTATTATATCGCCCTGCGAATGCAACTGCCAATCAAAAATTGCCAATGATACTTTTCATTCATGGCGGTCCTGTTGGTCAGGATGAATTTGCTTTTGATCAGTCGCGACAAATGCTTGCCGCTGCTGGCTATGCCGTAATCGCAGTAAACTATCGCGGCAGTAGTGGAAGAGGTCTTGCATTTTGCAAAATAATTTCTGGGGATTGGGGTAACAAAGAAGTGATCGATCTGCATGGCGCCGTCGATTACATGATAAAAAAAGGAATTGCAGATCCCGATAAACTCGGCGTTGCAGGATGGAGCTATGGCGGCATACTCACCGATTATCTCATCGCTTCCGACACTCGTTTCAAAGCCGCGTCCAGTGGAGCTGGCACTGGTTTCACGCTTTCGCTTTATGGAGTGGATCAATACATCAATCAATACAATAATGAAATCGGTCCGCCATGGAAAAGCATTGATAAGTATCTCAAAATTTCTTATCCATTGCTGAAAGCAGATAGAATAAAAACGCCCACACTTTTTTTCAGTGGCGAAAAAGATTTCAATGTGCCAACTGCAGGCAGCGAGCAAATGTATCAGGCATTGCGAACACTCGGCGTACCAACACAGCTCATCATTTATCCCAATCAATTCCACGGCATCAGCGTGCCAAGCTATCAGCGCGATCGATTAGAAAGATGGGTGGCGTGGTTTGGGAAGTATTTGAAGTGAGAAGTGGTAAGTAGTAAGTGATAAGTAAAAACTTCCTTATCACTTACTACTTGTAACTTATTACTTCTTTGGACTTGTCCGCCGTGGTGGATACCAACTTTAGTTTTTCATAGCATCATCGTTGCGTCGCAATCCGTTCATCGGTTGTGCTACTATTGAGCTTTAGTTTCCTCCGCGAGTTTCGTTAGAAAAAATCTGTTGCAATTAATCAGCAAATTGTCATTCCGAGACTTGCGCAGCTTCGCGAAGAATCTAATACTAATCATCCTTGTTTAAAAATGTGTTAAGTAAATTTGCAGATTAAAATAATTTTATGGACACTTCAAGTGAATATATCTTCCCAATTTTCATAAGTTCCACAGACTATAATCTAAAAGATTTTCGTGCAGAGCTTGCTCGGTTTTTAAGCGAACTAGGGTATAGACCAATCTTGAGTTCGGCGGAAGGCTTTCCAGATAATTCTCCAAAGCTTGAACCTTGGGAATCATGCATCCCTGTCCTTGAAAAAGCATTTGTAATGATTCTTGTTATAGATGGAAAATATGGTTATCAACTAAAATGGCCTAATTATCCTGATTTATGTAAAGCCGAAGAAATATCCCCTACACATGGAGAGTATTTATATGCACATAAAAATTTCAAACGTATGTTGGTTTTCATACGTTCTGAAGTCATGACATATTACCAATCCTTTAGGCGTACTTTAAAAAATTGCAATAACAACCTTGACGAAGCAGAAAAAATATTAAAGACCACACTCCCGGAATATATAGATTTCAAAACGCTTTTGTTTGTACATGATATCAAAACAACCAAGCCAATTCCATGGATAAAAGAGTTTGATGACATTACCTCAGTAAAAAAAGAAGTTCAGAAAAAAATGCTTAATGAATTAGCGGAAATCTTTTTAGTAAAAAATATGCATTTAGAAACTGTTGTGGATTCTTTTAATAAAGTAATGGAATCGTTATCAATTGACGAACAAATGAAGGTGCTACAAAAAATCAATGTAACTAAGGAACTAATAGAAGCTGTAGATAAAATTGGAACATACCAGAAAGAAGTAGATGAGTTAAAAGAAAAATTGAAAACCACCGAACAAGCAAACACACAAGAAACAAGAAGATATGAGGAAAGAATCGAGCAATTAAATAAAGAAATTTCTGACTTAGAAAAAGAAAGTTTGGAAACTACTTCAAATCAATTTTATATTAAAGATGGCAAATTGCAATTAGGCAATCCTAATTATTTAGAATCCTCATCATTAAATTTATTTGGCAATCCTTCATTGGGCACTACATCAGTTTATGGAATAACAAATCCCAAAGCATTTAATTATACTGGAAGAACATGCGACGGCTGTGGCAAGCCCGAATTCCCACAATTGGCAACTCAATCAGTAGTTTTAGCTTATTCATATGCGTTTAGAACGTGCCCAAGTTGTGGCAGAAGTTTATGTAACGAATGTTGGCCTCAACCTTTTTCGATTGCAGCTACAACCACCTCTCCAAAAGACAAATGTCCGAGGTGCACAAGTGAAGGCAAGTAGGTTTTTAATTCTATCGCAGTCGTTGGTCGCATGACCAACAACATCTCTCAAACTCTTGCCAACATTCCCGTGCAGGCAGGAATCCCACCGAACTAATCAGCAAAATAAACAAATGTGATGTACCGCCATACGGGACATGACGGAAACTCTCGAAGTAATCTTAGAATTGTTGCTGTTCTAAATTTCTCACGCTGTCGCCGTCATTGCGAGGAACGAAGCAATCTGCTTTACAAATTTCAGACTGCTTGAGTTTATGAAATCAGATTGCTTCGTTCCTCGCAATGACGTGCATCTCTCCAAGTAACCTTAAAATGCCTCCTGTTTAAAATTTATTTACGAAACTTGCATCATCATGCAAAACCATTTCATCAAAATATTTATTCCGCTTCTTTGTGCTTTCTCCTGCGCTAGTCATCAACCATCAAATGATCCCGCGAATGAAGTCGCAAAAGATTCTGTTGTATTATCAAATCCATCAACTCCTGATTCATTCCCATCAGGCAAGCTGATAAAAAATATCACCTGCAAAAGCGATGCTTCGCAATCTTATGCTTTATATATCCCGATAACAAAAAGCAATCAAGCATTGCCCGTTATTTATTTTTTCGATCCGCATTCAGATGGAAGTTTGCCTTTGAGCAAATACAAATCGCTGGCTGATAAATTTGGTTTTATTCTTATCGGCAGCAACAATTCAAAAAATGGAAATGATTATTCCATGGCAGAAAATATCTGGCAGCATTTATTTGCGGATACAAAAACAAGGATAAATATCGATGTCTCTCGTGTTTATGTTTGCGGTTTTTCCGGCGGCGCAAAAGTGGCTGGCTATATTGCAGTAAATCACGCGGAAATAAAATCAGTGATTGCCAATAGTGCAGCACTGCCTGATGGAACGCCAGCCAGCAATTTCAATTTCAGTTTCACCGGTCTTGCCGGCGATGGCGATATGAACATGACCAATGTTGTTTCCTTCAGCAATGATTTGGATAAAACAAACACACGCCATCGAATAATCCTTTTCAATGGCAAACATGCCTGGGCACCTGAAACCACGATGAACGTTGCGTTTGAAGGATTGATATTGGATGCGATGCGCAATAAGCAAATTGCCAGAGACAATAACTTCATCAAAAAATATATAGCAGAAAGTAAGAAAAGAATGGACGGGTTTGTTGCAGAAAACAATCTCATTAAAGCAGATGATGAATGCAAGCTTTCCATAAATATGCTTGATGGATTAACAGACGAAATAAATTTCTTCAAACAAAAAAACACTTCCATTTTTTCAAATCCTGTATATCAAAAACAATTAAAGCATGCACAGGATCTATTTGCTACTGAAGAAAAAACAAAAGAAACCTATCAACAACAATTTCAGAGCGGCGATATCAATTATTGGAAAACCACCATTGCGGATCTGAATGAAAAAGCAAAACCAAAAACAGATGAAGGCGCGATGTATAATAGACTGCTTGCTTATTTGTCCCTGGCATTTTATTCCATTAGTAATCAGTTGATCCATTCAAATCAAAATGATGGCGCCGGATATTTTGTAGGGCTATATAAAATGGCAGATCCTACAAATAGTGAAGCATGGTACTTCTCAGCAATCATCAATGCAAGAAAAAACGACAGCAAATCAACGGAGGATGATTTGTTGAAAGCAATTGCAAATGGATTTAATGATAAAGACAGAATGTTGCAGCAGCAGGAATTTCAATCGCAGCATATTAATTTTCCGGAGATGGAAAAGAAGATGAAGTAATCTCAAAATTATTTCTGTTTGAATTCGTTACGCTCTCGCCGTCATTGCGAGGCTCTGCGAAGCCTGCCCGTTCCGTTCAGGCAGGCAATCTGCTCTTTGAATAGGAATCTGCTTCAATTCTATGATCAGATTGGTTTCCCACTTTTGCGGGACAGGCTTTTCCTCGCAATGACGTGCAACTCATTTATTAATTTTGAATTACCTTCTCTTTGAAATTTTTTGGTACTGCCGTTTGTGAAACCAAAGCTCAATAGAATTCCTGCCGTACAAGTGAGTGACACAACGATGTAGATTAAAGAACAAATGCTCGTCCCAAAATCGCAGCCAAAAAATAAATAACTCTTGCCTATTCACCATCACCATTGCATCGCAGGAAATAATTTCCATGATTTCAGCGACTCTACTTTAATCGGCGCATCTTCTGTAAAAACATTTACATGCACTGAATCTTTCAGCGTTGGATAAATTACCTGCGTGATGCATTGCCTTCCATTTGCAAATACTTCAAGCATCGATTTGTCGAGGAAAACTCGCAGATGAAGCTTCTCTCCTTTTTGTAATTCAAATGGCGCATCTTCTGTTTGTTTTGGATTTGCTTCTTTGATCATCACGAATTCATTATAGTCTGGTTTTTTTAAACTGGAAGTCTGCATATCAATCTGCAAAATTTTCTTTTCTATATCAATGATGATCGGCGTTTGTTCTTGTCCATCTTCACTGCAAAAAACTTTAATACCAAATCGTTTTGCATTTGCAGGATCGATCACCATATCCATCTCCAAAATATTTCCTGAAACATTTTTTAAAGTTGTTGATTGTTTTGCAGTAACCGTAAATGGCTGCTCGTTCGCAGGCTGATAGCGAAGCGATTCGATTTCTTTTGCAGGATTAATATTCAAATATTTTTTATCTTTTGAAAGCGTGAGCACACGGGGCATCGACATCGTTCCGCTCGACACACCTAATTTTCTATCGAGCACCCAAGCCCATAAAATGCGCCTGCCTTTATTATCAAGCAGCGTCTCCGGTGCAAACATGCTGCCACCGGGCCAGTTCATGCGATGATGTGTTTCGGGCTTGAATTGTTTGCCATTCCATTCTCCGATATAATATCTCGCGCCTCGTGTGTGGCTGATGCAAACAAGCACCCATTTATCTTCGAGCTTAAAAAAATCAGGACACGATACATCTTCAAATTCATCAACCCCAGCAAGATCAGTCGTAAAAAAATTTCCAACTTTTTGCAGCGGCTCTGTATAACTATCGCCGCTGTATAAAACTGGTGGATTTGGTTTTCCAGTCGAAACAGGAATGCCGCCCGAGATCATATAATATTTATTATTCTGAAACCACATGTGCGGATCCCAACCCGGATTTGCAATCGGATTCGTTTTTGGTTTTTCCCAAACATCTAAATTTTTATCGCTGCTATAAGCAACGCAATTTCCCCCAGTACCGAGACCATGGTATGCGATCACCACATTTCCATCCTTCGCCAAAAACGCATTGCCACTGAATATGCCTTCATCCGGATCGCCTTCATGATGCATCAGATCTTTTGAATGCCAACGCCAATGAAATAAGTCGATGCTTGAAAGATGCTGCCAATGATGCCCAGCTTCTGCCTGATACAAATACCAGAGATTATAAACGCCATCTTTATAAATTGCGCCATTGGGATCGAAGGGCATTCCGGTTCCTTCAGCAATCGTAAGATGCCATACAGGGCGGATCGGATCGTCAATCTCCGCATGATGAATTCTCCGAGCTGCTTCAATATCGCCAGGTCGGATTGTATCTGATTGTTGCTGCGCAAATGAAAGTACTTGCAAGAAAAATAACGCTGTGAAAAGAAACGCGAATGATTTCATTTTATATGGTTGGCTTGAGAATGAATTGAAAGTAAGTTATTGAAATGATTCTATAAATTCCTTATAAGAAAATATCAAGCATCTTTTGAATGTTTTAAAACGAAGTTGATTATATTTAAAAATCACTTTGCCATAAATGAAACTGACTGCAACATTATTGATATTAGTTTTTAGCACTTCCCTATCATTTTCACAAACTGATACTTCTTATTATAATCTCATCTATAATCAAATTAGAACTTATCAAAAAACCGGAACAATTTATTACGCTGACAAACCTTACAATGAATTTAATAAGGAAGGTTTCGAGCCGTTGTATAAAAATCCGGTTGTGAATGTATTTGGCTCAAAAAATAAAGCCAGTATTACATTAAGCAAACAAGAAAGAGAATATATATTATCTCAGCTTCAAAATTTTCCGAATGAAATATTGCCTGATAGTTTATTACCAAACTCAAAAAGAATTGCCAATGGCAGCTTGCAAAAGTTTGTTCGCAGAGTGAATGAGTCCAAGTATGATTCATTAATGAACTTGCAGGATACGATAGCTGCTCATAAATTTTTATCCAGCAGCCTTATGCATTCTTCGTTCTTTTTTTCAAAACCAATTTACATAAGAAATAATTCCATCCTTCTCTCCTGTTTCACCTGGCTTGTAGGAAATAGTTGGGGCGGCAGAAGTGAATTATGCTTCTATCGAAAAGAAAATAATAACTGGGTGAAATGGATCACAGTTATGAGGCGGGATTATTAGTTGGACACAGAGAGCACTGAGTTTTGCACAGAGAACCACGGAGACTTTTGTGAATTTTATATGACATTAATGAAATCGTAAATAAATTAGACCCCTACCTAATTCATGAAAAAGTTATTAATAATAATCAGTTTATCATTCGTATTAGGTGGGCTTGTGACTTTCATAGTTTGGGCTCATCGCTTATTTAAAAGCGGATTGGATACTTTTCTTTTTCCCCACTTTTTAATAA
The DNA here is from genome assembly GCA_903927975.1 of uncultured Bacteroidota bacterium. Classification (GTDB taxonomy): domain Bacteria; phylum Bacteroidota; class Bacteroidia; order Chitinophagales; family Chitinophagaceae; genus Puia. Next base: position 21,987 of record CAIYPC010000135.1, read on the forward strand.
TGTGCATGCTAGTAGTAATCCCGATTTTTATTTTTACCATTAAAATGCTTTTATATTTTTTTAAGAGCAAAATCATTTTATCCCCTTCTGTTCTTTTTCTTATTGGTCTCCTTGGATTTTTAACATGTGATTTTATATCAATCATATCTTCTTCAACCGCAACCTTAGATATACATATACACGACACCTATTTCGTAATTGCAAATGCTCATATCATGTTTGCCATTGCCATGCTCTTCTGAATTTTTTCTGCTATTTATTATTATTTCTCCAAAATATTTAGAAAACAGATGAATTTTCCAATGGGGTTTATCCATTTTTGGATTACATTAATCGGGTTCGCTCTAATTTTTTTCCCTTTGCATTATGAAGGGTTAGCAGGTATGCCTCGCCGTTACTTAGATTATAGTGGATGGAGAACATTCAATCAGTTTTCAGATTTGAATAGGTTTATTCATAATGTAGCAGTCTCCGTGTTTGCAGCACAATTACTTTTTGTCTTTAACTTTCTATATTCAATTTTTAAGGGAAGAAAAGTTTCTGAATGGACGCGTAACTGAATTAAAAGACTTGTCAGGTTTTGAAAACCCGACAAGTCTCTGATAACGACGTGTCCGAATAAATTACTTCAGTTTTTCCAAAGCTTCTTTCAACGCAATAAAGTTCACCTGTGTTCCGAGGTTTACAGTTTCTTCTGAATGCGCAATATTTCCGTTTGCATCAATAACAACCACTCCCCTTTTTGCAACGCCTTTTATTCCGAGGATAAAATTGCAATGATACATTTCGTATTCATGAATCGTCAGCTTGTTGAAATCGGAAAGCAGATCGTAGTTGAGATTATTTTTTTCTTTGAAAGCTTTCAATGAAAAAGGCATGTCAACGGAAATGCCGAACACCACAGCACCGAGGTCGTTATAAAGACTAAGTTCATCACGGTTTGTGCAAAGCTGCGCAGTACAAACGCTTGTGAACGCAGCAGGAAAAAAATGGAGCACTACAATCTTCCCTGCAAAATCAGCAGATGAAATTTCTTTTCTTTCTGTATTGAATAATTTAAATGCTGGAGCTTTTGAGCCAACTGCAATTGCCATAATTTTTGTTTTTAATTTATGTGCAATATTACGGGATGAGAATCCAAAAGCCAGTTCATGGTTGATAGTTCATGGTTCATGGGAGGGAAAGCTTTATAATTAAGAATTGTATTTCCTATGAACCATGAACTATCAACCATGAACCCATCACCAATAAAATAATTTACCCGATATTGCTGCTTTATACTAACCCAACCTAAATTGAAAAAGAAAATTGGCATTTATACTGCATCGTCGATTGTTGTTGCGAACATGATTGGCACAGGCGTTTTCACTAGCGTTGGCTTTCAACTTTCATCCGTTCAAAACACTTGGACAATTTTGTTGCTGTGGCTTGCAGGCGGCTTACTCGCTCTGTTTGGTGCGTTTGCTTATGCGGAGCTCGGAACACATTTTAAAGAATCGGGCGGCGATTATATTTATCTCTCGAGATTGTTTCATCCCGTGCTTGGATATTTATCGGCTTGGGCAGGGCTCACTGTCGGTTTTTCTGCGCCCGTTGCATTGGCTGCGATGGCTTTCACAAAATATCTTGCGCCATTTGGTTTGCAAAACAATGTGTGGCTTGCTGTTGCTGTTATTATTGTTATTGGCTTGATGCACAGTTTCACTATCAAGCACAGCAGTAGATTTCAGAATGGCTCTACCATTATCAAGGTAGCGTTTATTGTGTGCCTGATCATTATCGGTTTTGCATTGCCGGGAAATGAAAACAATGCGCTCAACTTCAGCAAGTCATGGCATCATGAATTGTTGACACCGGGCTTTGCCGTTTCGATGGTGTATGTTTCATTTGCATACACAGGATGGAACGCCGCTGCTTATGTTGCGGATGAAATCAATAAGCCAGAACGCAATCTTCCGCGTGCATTGATCGTGAGCACACTGTTTGTTTCCGTCACTTATATTCTTTTTCAGTATGTGCTTTTGCGAAATGCAACTGTTGTTCAGTTGGCGGGGAAAGAAGAAGTGACATTTATTTCATTCGGCAATTTATTGGGATCAACAGGCGGAAAATGGGTCAGCATTTTTATAGCGATTCAATTGATCGCAACAGTGAGTTCGTATTTGTGGGTGGGACCACGCGTGACATGGGCGATGGCGCGTGAATATAAATTGTGGAAGCCGCTTGCAAAAAAAAATGAACATGGAATTCCTGTTGCTGCGGTTTGGCTGCATGTGATCATCAGCGTTGCGCTGGCGCTTACAGGGTCGTTTGAAAAAGTTTTGCTCTATGCAGGTTTTGTTTTGCAACTGATGTATTCATTAACTGTTGCAACAAGTCTCGCCATTAAAATACCGCAGCCTGGCACATTCAAAAGTCCACTGAAACCTGTGCTGCAAATAATATTTCTCGCATTCAATTTAGGTGTTCTCATTTTCACTTTCATTGCTAGACCAGTTGAAAGCCTTATCGGCATTGGCATTTTAGTGGTTGGATTGATCATTTATTTCTTTGATAAGCCACAGCAAAATATTGTGTGAGTTTTTTTTGGATGGAGCATTTGGTAGTGAGCTTAAGGAACCTATCTTCAACATCGTTGTGTCACTCCCTTGTACGGCAGAATTTCTATTGAGCGGTGGTTTCATAGGTTACAACAGCATAATTGTCGAATAGTATTTCACTATTTTAAAATCGTTATTTTTCAAATCACTGAGATGCCTCCTTCGTCGGCATGACAGATCCCAAAGAAGGCTACAGTGATTTAAAAATTGATCAGTCGCATATACTTGATCTGTCATTCCGACGAAGGAGGAATCCTAGAGACCATTAAAATAATGTTGCCGAAAATTGCAAAGTATTCTCGCAAAGCAAGAAGTAGGCAATTTCTTATTACAAAAAATCTTTCAAACTAAACTTTGCAAATATTATGATATGAGCTGTTTAAATTTTATTTTTAGTAATAACTTCATATATCATTCTTATCAAAATATTTTTATGAAGAAATTAATTTTATTATTGCTTGCTTTTGTTGCCATCACAACTTTTGCAACTGCACAATTGAAAGCAAAACCTTCCTGCGGCGCATTTTCAGTTGATATATTAAATGGCACGGTTGATAATATAAAACCAGATGCCGTTGTTGAATTGATCAAAGAAAAATTTCCATGCTTCAGCACCGAAGAACAAGAATCGGGCAAATGCGGGAGTGCTTTATTTTATAAAGATCAGGACATCAAATTTTTTGTGAAAAGACAATACATAGAAATCGGACCTGCGTTCAAAGGAAAATTCAGCATTCCTTTAATGGGCGCATCTCGCGGCAGCTTATTCAAATATTTTGGCAACGTGAAAGTAAAAGATGCAAACTGGGATGCATATCAAACTCAGTATGGAACATTGGTGCTTCATTATAATGCCGCAAACAAAGTTAACCTCGTTCAGTTCAGCACGAAGACAACGGAGGAACTGAGTTTGTGTGAATAAAGATTGGACACAGAGAGCCACGGACGTAATTAAGAATTAATAATTAGCAATTAATAATGAAATCCAGAAGCACAGAACTACAAACCAAAAACTACAAACTACAAACAAATTTCACTGTTACCAACAATTGTCCAACATGCCTCATCGTATGTTCTGCTGCGTGAAATAATAATCCGATTACTGTTGTGGGAATTTGTTTTCTGCCGATGCCACGAAAATCAGTGAGCGTTTTTTCATCGGTTTTTTTCAATTGTGTTAATGAAAAATCCACTTGTTTATTAAATCTTTCCAGCAATTTTTCTATTCTGAGATCATTATTTGGAGAAATATTTTCATTGCGCAATTGCTGTAATTGTTCTGTAGATAATTGTTCGTTACGTGCGTAAGTAAAAATTCGATCGAGCACGCCAGATAAATGTTGCAAATGAAATCCAACAGAAGCAACGCCTGCAGGCTTTTCCCATAATAAATTTTGAGGGAAATCTTTCATTATCAAAAATACTTCTTCCCTTGCCTGTAAAATTGCATGAGCTACAGGCTGCAACAGTGGCGGAATTCCTTCAACAAGTCCGCGTTGCCAAACTTCTGGTTGTGTTTCGGATGAAGACAAATAAAAGTATAATAGGATTGAAAAAAATCACGCAGAGGCCAGAGGGCGCTGAGATTAACAAAAACCCTGGTTCTCTGCGTGACATCTAGATAAAATTATTTAGACCCAAATTTCTCCTGCCATTTCAACATTCCGCCTGCAAGATTTTTTGTGTTCGTAAATCCCATCGTATCTAAAATCAAACACGCTTGTCCGCTTCGGTTGCCGCTTCTGCAATAAATGATTACTTCTTTATCTTTCCATTCTTCAATTTCATCAACCATCATGTTCTGAATTTTTCCCAATGGAATAAAAGTTCCGCTGATATTAAATTCTGCACGTTCATGAGGTTCACGAACATCCAATAAATAAAGTTCTTCGCCTTTATCCAATCTTTCTTTCACTTCATCTGCTGTGATTATCTGCATAAAAATATTTTTAAAGTTATTGTTGTGGCGTTGCTGGTGGAACAGTCGTCGAATCAGTTTTTTTATCAGGTGCTTTCACACTTAACCAAAGGTCAACAGTTTGTCCTTGTCTTATATGATTGACTGTTTTTTCTTCGCCGTCAAAGTGTGAAGGACTTTGTCTATACACAAATGCATTGCCATTATCGGTTACATCAGGATCAGGAATCGATGCACCTAGCACCAATTGATTTGCTGAAAGCAGCGCAAGCGCATCGCTATATCTCATCCCGATAAAATCTGGCACAGCAAATTCAAAACCACCAACACCATTGCCAAGCACCAAAGTTATTTTACTTCCTTGTTGAACCTGCGTTCCGGTTTTAATACTTGCACCATTATACATCTGATCGAGCACGGAGTTTTTTGCAAAATCTGGTTTGAAAATAGTGTCTTCCAATATCAATCCATATTGACGCATGATCAGATTTGCATTGCGAAAACTCATGCCAATCAAATTCGGCATCTGAACAAACGGCGCAACGGAACGATTGATCGTGAGATAAACAGTGCGGTTTACTTTTACGAGATTGTCTCCCTCCGGAAATTGTTTTATCACCTGCAATGGCTTCATCGTGTCATTATAAATCGAATCCTGAATTTGAACATCGAAGCCTTGCGATTCTAAAGTCTTTTTTGCATCGGCATACGATTGTCCGGTGACAGAAGGGATTTTTAAAGTCTCACCATGTTTTGTGAGCAATGCGAGCGATCCGAGAAAAATCAACAGCAACAAAAGCACAAGTGCGATGGCTGAGAGAATGTTTACCCAAAGTGGTTTTCCGGTAATGAATTTTAGCACAACTGGATTGTTTTGTTAAAGGGTGTAAAATACTAAGTAAATACGAGATTTTTCACGCAGAGACGCCGAGGTCGCAGAGTTGTCTTTCCCAATCTCTTCGCTTCTGCATAATACTTTTTTATTTTTTGCTTTTTGCTTATTTACTTTATCTTTTATTAATTCACAATAAAAAGAATTTTTTTAATCAAAAACACTGAACGATATTTCTTAACCTCTGCGTTCTCTGCGCCTCTGCGTGAAAACTTTTTTATTTCCTCCTGCTAAGTGCATCTTCAATCAGCGCCGAATAAAACTCCTTCAGCGTCCAGCCCATTGCTCTCACCTGCTGCGGCACAAGACTGGCTTCGGTTTGTCCAGGCACCGTATTTATCTCAAGCATATAAGGTTCGCCTTTCGCCTCATTATAAATAAAATCAATCCGCACAACGCCATCGCAATTAAAAACCTGATACACTTTTTTTGCAGCGGTCCTTACTTTCTCAGCGATGGATTCATCGACTTCCGCCGGAGTAATTTCATCCGTGAAACCGGGTGTGTACTTCGCTTCGAAATCAAAAAATTCTTTTTTAGTTTTTATCTCTGTAAAAGGCAAAGCGATGATTTTTCCTTTCGAGCGAAAAACACCGATAGTAAATTCTCTGCCCGTGATAAATTCCTCAATCAATATCTGATCATCTTCTTTAAAAGCTTTTTCAATCGCAGCGCCTAACTCTTCAGAAGGATTTGTCACTTTCGACATGCCGATGCTAGAGCCACCATTATTTGGTTTTACAAAAACAGGGAACTTTAAATTGGCAGTCACTTCTTCTGCATTGCCAAATTTTCCCTTGATGAGCACAACAGATTTTGCAACATTGATCCCCGCGAACGAAGCAACAGCAACAGTATATCGTTTATTGAAAGTGAGCGCGGAAGTTGCCGCATCGCAAGATGTGTAAGGAAGGTTCATCAGATCAAAATATCCCTGCAGTTTTCCATCTTCGCCGGGCGTGCCGTGAATGCCGATCAATACAGCATCGAAATTTATTTTTTTCCCTTCGGCAATAATCGAAAAATCCTCTCTGTTCACCGCAGATCGCTGACCGTCTTCCGACTCATAAAGCCAGCCCTGCGGAGCAATATCAATCTTATAAATATTATATTTTTCTTTGTCAACATTATTCTCAATAGTGATGGCGCTTTTGTAAGAGATAACCGATTCGCCAGAGTAACCGCCCGTTACGAACGCAATATTGGGTTTCATTAATGGATGAATTTTCAGCAAATAAACAAAAAAACCAACGGTTTAGTATGCAGTGCTAAATGTTTAGTGATTTATAACATTTTATGTGGAGGAAAAAGGAGTTTTATGTACCGAGCCATATTGCTACTATGAGGCTTTTCTCCCGCCGCGGCGGGCTCTTGTACTTTCTATTCTTTATTGAGCGATGAGCATTAGTCGTTACTATATCTATCTTGACTTAATGAAAGATAGTTTAGTGAACTAAGGATGGTCTCTACACTTCTCAAAACAAGAAAATGTTGTATTTTTAAGCCATGGCACAAAGAGGAAAAAGGCTGCTACTAAATGTTGTAATTGACAAACTGACAAATTCAATAGAAAATATTCAAACAGGAGAAACATTTGGTACTGAAGTTGCACGTTTAACAGAAGCAGATTTAAAATTGATTCACAAATCTGACTGGAGCTTTAACTGGAAAAAAGAAATCAAAGATGCGAATAAAGAGATTTATAAACTTTCAACAGTCAGCAACCCTGGAATTATTCAGGGGCTTATTAGCATTGAATATAAGCAAGATCATATTTTCATGCACCTAGTAGAAAGCGCCTTTTTTAATAAAGGGAAAACAAAAATTTATACAGGAGTTCCTGGTAATTTAATTGCTTTTGCGTGTAAGCTTTCAGCGGATAAAGGTCACGAAGGTTTTGTAGCATTTGATTCAAAAACAAATTTAATTGAGCATTACAAAAAGACAATTGGTGCAATTCAATTAAGGGGGCAAAGGATGTACATTAACAACAAAGCAGCAGAAGAATTAATTACAAAATATTTTAAAAAATAAATTATGGGATTAGTAAAAGAACCAAAAAATGTTGATTTAATAATACAATCAAAACCTTGGACAAAAGAAGAATTA
>CAIYPC010000136.1 GCA_903927975.1 uncultured Bacteroidota bacterium
GTGCTCAATATTGCTATGCTCCATAAATTCCATATACCATTTTTCTTCATCATCCTCGAAAATATTATATTCTTCACTAAGCCTATTTAGGTCATCAGTCATTGGTTTTGCAAGTTCATCATGAAAGCGCTTGATATTATAATAATAGCTGGCGAGAAACCATTTATATTTCTCTATTTCAGGATCTGTTTTTTCAAAAAGTTCTTCTTTTATCAGCCGTTCTATTATCTTATGATATTTGTCGATTGTCTCCTCAATCGGTGCGAGAGCTTTTGATGTTTCAGTGACCAAATCCTCACCGATTTTGTATTCATAATAAAGTTTGGCAAAACGTTTAAGTATGATCTCGCTGTCATCGTGAAGTTTCAGATATGATTGAATAAGTTTTTTTTCAAGTTCAGCTTCAACGATTGATTCATCATAGGAAAGAACTATATCACGCAAGGAATGGTGAATTACTTTTTGAGTCATAGTGATGAAGGTTTTTATTTTTTGAGAAAAAAATCATGCAAACACTATTTTTTCTAGTTGCGCAGACAATTAGAAAAAATAATATCGAATAACAAAACTAAAAAAATGGAATTGATTAGATAGTCTTTTTGATTTTTTAATATAACGGCAAAAAAATTTTATCCATTTGTCGAAAATCCCGGATACAAAGTCATTCCACCATCAACAAAAATAGATGCGCCGGTTATATAATCTGCGTCATCGCTGCATAGCCAAACCGCAGTGTTGCCAATATCTTCAGGCTGCCCGATACGCTGATAGGGTATAAGCGTTAATAAAGATTGCATGGCTTGCGGGGTGTCCCACGCTGATTTATTAATAGGCGTTTGAATAGCCCCTGGGCAAATGCTGTTGATGCGGATTTTTTTCGGGGCAAACTCCTGCGCAATACTTTTCATCATCAACATAATGCCGCCTTTGCTCGCTGCATAATTAGCATGACCAGCCCAAGGAATTACTTCATGAACACTGCTCATACAAATTATTTTTCCTGCTGCTTTTGATTTTTCCGTAACGCCTCGTCTCAAAAATTCTTTGATTGCTTCGCGGGCACATAAAAATTGTCCGGTGAGATTTACTCCAATCACAAAATTCCATTGTTCCAAAGTCATTTTTTCAAATGGAGAATCACGTTGCAAACCTGCGTTGTTAATTAAAATATCAACCGTGCCAAATTGCGCAACGATGTCTGCAAACATTTTTATCACTTCATCTTCTTTGCTCACATCGCATTGATAAGTGATGCCCGTTCCTCCGCCATTTTTTATTTCTGTCAGCACAGCTTCTGCTGCATCTTTTGTTGCAGCAACAGGGTGATTAACCACAACAGTTGCGCCAGCTTCTGATAATGTTTTTGCAACACCCGCGCCAATGCCAGAGCTAGCGCCTGTGATGATTGCTATCTGTCCTTTTAATTTTTTGTCCATATTTTTTAAGATTTATTGCTGTGGAAAATTAGGTTGTTTTTTAATGAGAAAGTGAAAGATGAAAAAATTGTCCGGTGATTTTCAACAAAATTTAAAGTGTTAACAATAACAGGTCATGGTTCTTTTAATATTATAGGATTATTTTTTTTACCTTACTGTCAAACCCCGTTTATAACTCTTTCACGAATGCCATCAGAAACACTGGTTCAGTTAGAAAATATTTCCAGAAAGTATTATTTGGACAAAACAGAAATTTGTGCGCTTGATAATGTAAGTTTTCAAATTCACAAAGCTGATTTTGTTGTATTGGCAGGACCATCGGGCAGTGGCAAAACCACTTTGCTTAATATTATCGGTTGCATTGACAAGCCTTCACAAGGGAAAGTTTTTTTTGAAGGCACAGATATAACGAATACACCCATTGAAAAATTAAATCATCTGCGATTAAAAAATATCGGCTTCATTTTTCAGTCATTTAATTTGATACCAGTTTTAACAGCATTTGAAAATGTTGAATTGCCTTTATTGTTTAAAGGGCTTGATGATAAAACAATAAAAAATCTCGTAGAAAAATTTTTGCATCGCGTAGGCTTGATGGATAAGATAAATGAAAAACCTTCCAATCTTTCCGGTGGACAGCGACAAAGGCTCGCCATTGCAAGAGCTTTGGCGGGAAATCCTTCACTGATTGTGGCGGATGAACCAACAGCAAGCCTTGATAGAAAAAATGCAGAATCAATCATTGAACTGTTAAGAGAATTGAATGATGAATTTGGGGTGACTATTGTTTTAGCATCTCATGACCCGATGATCATTGAACACTCGAGAACAAAATTATTTATGCGGGATGGGCAGCTCGTGAGCGAATAATTTCATTATGTATTTCTATAATCTTGTCCAATAATAAACCATTCAGGCAACCCTAAATTTTTATGCCAGACAATACAGTTGATGATGATTTTGTTATTGCAAAGCATTATTCACGAAGGAATTTTGTTAAGCTCCTAAAACTTGCTTACCGCAATTTGTTCCGCAATAAGAGGCGTTCATTTTTTGCGATATTAATTGCAGCATCCGGATGCACTGCATTGAGCATTGCAATTGGCTATTACAGCTTTTCAATTTATAGTTTGCAGGAACTCACCATCCGCAATGGTTTTGGCGGATCAAGCGGTTCTGGTCATGTGCAGGTTTTTGATAAAAGAGTTGGAGAACAATCAGAGGAGCGTACAATGGAATTTGGTCTTGACGGTGTTAAAGGATTGATTGAAACGATAAAAAAAGATGCTGATGTTGATTATGTTTTACCGAGAATTGAATTTGGCGGACTGATTTCCAATGGTGACAAATCAGTTCCGTTTAAAGGTTTTGGTGTTGAAGCAGAAAAAGAAATGCAATTGTGGGGAGGCTTATCCGAAATCAATCCGCGACTGAAATTAGGAGAGCAATTACAACCGCTCAAAAGCGGCAAGCAAGGCATTATTTTAGGTAGCGCACTTGCAAATTCTTTGCACGCAAAAATTGGAGATATGATGATGATGTATAGCACAACCGTTGATGGTGCTATCAATGGTGCAGATGTAGAACTTCTTGGTATTATGTCAACTGGCGTAAGTGAAACCGATAAATATTATTTGCTCACAAATATTGGTGTTGCACAAAAGCTTACCAATTCATCTAAGATTAGTTTATTGTCAGTCATGTTTAAGAATAGAAAACATTTTGATGATAAAGTGCAAAGCCTTCAATCATATCTTGAAAAAAATTCTTCTGCTCAAAATTTTAAATTAGTTCCTTGGTATGAGCAAGCCGCATTTTATATTTCTATTCGCGACATATTTAATATCATATTCAGTTTTATGGGATCGATCATTTTGGTGATTGTTCTGCTCAGTTGTTGGAATATTATGAACATGACAACGATGGAGAGAATAAAAGAAATAGGCACATTAAGAGCAATTGGGTTAAGCATCAAAAACATCAGCGCCATATTTATGTTGGAAGCTTTTTTGATTGGCGTAATTGGTGTTGTTATTGGGATGAGCGTGCAACTGATTGCATCACGGATCATCAATGCATTACAGATTATTATGCCTCCTGTGCCAGGGATGAGCAGACCATATACGTTGCAAGTGTATGCTGCTACATGGTTTCATCCTTTGATTGCAATTGGGATTATTATAGCTATCACCGTTTCCAGTTTTTCTTCTTTGATTATTATTAAAAGATTTTCAATTGTTGGTTCGCTTGAGCATACATGATATTTATTTTTGAATGGAGAGTGATTCGTAAAAATGAAATTTTAAAGAAATGAAATTGTTTGTAAGATTGATTTTGTTTTTTATTGTGCCCTTTATGTCGCAAGCGCAGATCAAAATAAATGCTACAGAAATTCTTCGACAGGCTGAATTGAAACGGATGCCGTGGGAGCAGATGTCGCTTTATGCAACGCTTACTGATAGCAGCAACAATGGAAATCTCATCAGCGCTTATCATGTTTTTTTTAATGGCAATAAAGCATTGGTTGCATGCACAGAACCTTCAGCACAGAAAGGAAATTTATTGTTGCTGCAAAATAATGAGATGTGGTTTTATATTAAATCAACTGCCCAGCCAATGAAGATTACGTCGCTTCAAAGATTATCAGGTTCTGTTTCGTTCGTTGATATTGCAAGATTGAACTGGGCAAATGATTATTCTGTTGATTCTTTCGAGATGGTGAAATCCGATGATAAAAAAGAAGAAGCATATCTTTTGCATCTTCATGCTGTTTCGCAGGCAATCTCGTATAGGAAAATAAATTTGTGGATAGATAAAAACAATAAGAGACCGCTAAAGGCTGATATTTATTTAAATTCTGAGAAGCTTTATAAAACCATTCTGTTCACAAAATATCAAGGCATTGCAGGTAAAGAAATAAATACGCAAATTGAGTTTATAGATTATTTCAATAAAGGCAGAAAGTCAGTAATGAATTTTTCAAAATCTCAACCGGAAAAGAATTTACCTGAGAATTATTTTATAAAAGAAAAACTTCCGGAGGTTTCTAAAAAGATGAGCGAGTGAATGGATGAAAATTTTGCTACAGCCCTTTTTCAGCTAAGCGTTCCTGCATTACGTCAAGACATTTGCCCACCGTATTCAATTTCGCAATCGTTTCATTTTTTATTTCAATGCCAAACTTATTTTCAGCTTTGATAACAACATCGACCATATCAATAGAATCCATATTAAGGTCATTCACGAAATCAGTATCATCTGTGATATTTGCAAGTTTCGATTTATCCTCGTCATGCATATATTCACCCATCAATGATTTAATTTCTTCTAAAAGCTGGGCTCTTTCCATAAATTTTAGGAATTATATTTTTTAAATATAATACAACTGTTCACATCGCCAAAACCAAAATTGGCTTTGATTACAGTAGTGATACTTTTGTTCATCGGTTCTCGCACAATACATTTTTCGGAGATGATATCTAAAATATCAGGTTGAATTTTTTCGCAATTAATATTAGGCTGAATGAAATCATGGTGCATTTGCAGTATGGCAGCAACACATTCAATGGATCCTGTTGCGCTGATACAGTGACCCGTCAATGATTTTAAAGTATTGATGAATGGGAAATCTTCTCCTCTACGATCAAGGGCAGCAGCCCAGTTAGCAATTTCCATTTTATCGGCGGCAGTACCCGTGAGATGCCCACATATCAAATCAATTTCACGGGGATGGATACCTGATTTTGCGATTGTAGTCTCTATGCAGGTTTTTACACCTATGGCTGAAGGCGCTGTCATACTGCCTCCGTTGCGCTGACCGCCGCTGTTCACATAGCCGCTTATCACTTCCGCATAAATAATTGCATCGCGCTGTTTTGCAGTTGCCAGATCTTCTAAAATCAGAGCACCTGCGCCACTTCCCGGCACAAAGCCAGCGCTGTCAATGCTCATCGGCCTGCTCGCTGCACTTGGGTCATTATTATGATTTCTGTTAAGCACACGCATCGCGTCAAACACTGCCCATATGTAGGGACTGCTTGCTTCACAACTACCTGCTACCATCCGTTTCGCGCTTCCAGATTTTATTTTTTCATAAGCCATCACTACTGCTTCTGTACCTGTGCTGCATGCGCTGCTGTTTGCGGTGACCTGATTGCCCAAGCCAAACAAGCCACCAATGTAAGCGCTAGATCCGCTTGTCATTAATTGTTCGATATGACGAACACCTAATTTTTGTACTTCTAAGTTTTCAAGCTTTTCAATAGCATAGCGCATGTGGTTCACATCGCAAACACCATTGCCAAAAATGCATCCTGTATCGGGATCTACATTATTTCCGCTGATAGTCAAACCTGCATTTATCCAAGCTTCAATGACTGCGGCTAATGCATATTTCACGGTGGTGCTCCGAAGACTTTTAAATGCACCGGGACTTAAGTATTTGCTGAGAATGGAATCATCGAAATCTATTGGTGTGCCTGCAACGCAACATCCCATTGCATAGTCTTTAAGTTGTTGTATGAAGTGAATACCACTTAATCCATTTCGTATCGAATGCGTAAATGATGGAATATTTATCCCATTTGGTGCTACTACCCCTAGACCGGTTATTACTACACGATTCATTATTTTCCTGCAGGCAGGATTAAGTTTTTATAAACAGCATTCCACTCATGATACCAAAACACAGCAATTTGTTTTCATTATCCTTCAATGAAATGTTGCATTGCAATTTGCCGTGACGGAAAAATATTTTTTCGGAATGCACAAAAACTTTTTGCCCCGGCAATACTTGTTTTTTGAATTTGATATTCGTTTCTGTAAGCATGGTTGCCATGTTTGCAAAAGCAGTTTCACCTTGCATTATCATTAAATAAATACCGAAAGCAACCATGCCAATTTGCGCCATTATTTCTGTTAGTATTACGCCGGGTGTTATCGGGAATTCAGGGAAATGACCCTTGTAAAAATCTGCATCTTCTTTCAAAAAATAATTTCCTTCAATGCGGTTATTATCAAGATAAGTTATCTCATCAATAAATCGAAAAGGAGGTTGGTGGGGGATTTTATCAAGAACAGTTGCAATAATTTTTTTGTTTGAATCCATTATTTCAAAGATAATGAACATGATAAACTCAAGTTCAGTAAAAGAGAAAAATGCAGCTAATCAAATATTTCCTACGATTGGTTTCTATTTATAAACGTAAAGCAAGTAGTAATTTTCGATCACGCATAAATCCTTTCAATCGCATCTTTATATTTTTCCATGATCACTTTGCGCTTCAGGCTAAGCTTTGGTGTCATCTCGCCAGTTTCAATACTCCATTCTTGCGGCAACAATTCAAATTTTTTGATCTGCTCGACATGGTTGAAATTTTCATTGTAATCTTCCACAAGCTTTTTATAAAATGCGATTACTTGCGGGTGATTGATCATTTCATTATTGGTAGTGAATTCAATATTATTTTGTTTGCACCATTCTTTCAGATTAATAAATGAAGGAACAATCAAAGCGCCAACAAATTTTCTTTCGGGGCCAACAATAATAATCTGTTCAATGAAACGTGATTCCTTGAGTTTATTTTCAATTGCAGCAGGCGCAACATATTTGCCCCCACTTGTTTTGAAAAGTTCTTTTTTTCTATCGGTGATACGAAGAAAAATTTCATCTTCAAAAGTGCCGATATCTCCTGTGTGAAGCCATCCATTGATAATCGTTTCTGCAGTGAGGTCGGGACGTTTGTAGTAGCCAACCATCATGGTCGGCCCTTTCACACAAATTTCTCCATCTTCTTCAAGCTTCACTTCAATGCCTTTTATAACAGGACCAACAGTGCCATATTTTGATCGGCCAGGAAAACGGCTGTTGATAGATATCACAGGTGAATTTTCCGTTGGGCCATAACCTTCATACAATGGGATTTTCGCAGCATTAA
>CAIYPC010000137.1 GCA_903927975.1 uncultured Bacteroidota bacterium
GCGATTTCTTTTCCTTGATCATTAATGGAGTTCCTTCTTTCTTTTGAAAATATATAAATGTGAATGGTCAATAGCGAAATAAAATTATTTATTATGCCACAACCAAGATAAGAACAAAACTAATGTGGTTTGGTTTGAATACATAAAGAAGTTAAAAAAGAAAAGCCGGCAATCATTTGAATGCCGGCTTAATAAAACATTTCTGAAAATTATTTATGCAAAGTAATAGTAGGAACTTTAGTTACCGACGATGAATCAACCACTATATTATTCAATGTGGTATCATTATATCCTTGACGCCCAAGAACAGTGACTGTATAACTTCCCGCATTCACACCACTGAACTGGTAATTTCCGCCCCATCCTGGGATTGCATATAATGTATCGCCGCTATTATATGCTTCAACCAATGCCCCAGATCCGCCTGGCAATACTTGTCCTTCAAGCTTAGAAAGTTTTTTATCGTTGAACGCAATGATATATGGTTTCAAATAGAAAGTTCCGCTCCAGAAGAATACTGATCTTTCTAAATTGAAATCAAGCCAAAGCTGAAAGTCGTTGCTGGCAACACTGAACACATTTTCTCTCCGCACATCTACATCAAAATATGGATTGAAACCAAAAACTTCTAATGGATAGCTTGTTGTGCTATCGGTGAATATCGTATTATCAGATCCTAGCGTAATTCTTACCCTAATAACTTTTCCCGTTGGATAAGTTCCCGAGCCAAGCAATGTGTCCGCTCCATTCCGCAACTGTAGAAGATCGTACACGCCGGGCGTAATTGCAAGGGTATCCCAAATCAAAGATTTATTATTTTGACTACGACCATGACCGCAAAAATTAATATCCCACTGATTGGGATCATCATTCGCATTTTGCTGATTGGCTGTATCAATTAAAACCACTACCTGCCTGATGTCTACCAATACTTTTGAAAAATCAATCGGTCCATCCGTTATGTAAACGGACATTTTTGATTGCCCCGGTGGAACGTTTGAGGAACTCGAATTGTTTTTAGTACATGCAGTTGAAAATAAAATGATTGCAAGTCCGCATGATGCGACTAAACCCTTTGTCATAGTTTTCATGTTTGAAAGTTTTAGGTAGAATTCTTTTCATTATAACATATTTTTCAAAAATCGTTCCAATGGTCAGGAGGGGTATGTTAATGAATTCACAACGAGGGGTAATACGGTTAATGATGTTTATTGGTTGCTGTGCAAAGAAGTTGATTGGTTGAGAAGTTGAAAAGTCAAGAGTTTGTAGTTCAGAGTCAAGAGTTCAGAGCCAGTGCATACAGACCCGTAGGTTCTGCATCTCTACCAATCAACCATTCAACTTTTCAACGATTCAACCTATCAACCATTCACCCTCCCCAACAATCCTACTAAAATTATAGACTTTTATAAAATTATTTTGGAAATATGAATTGCATGCCTTTATCTTTGCGCCAGTTCTTTAAATATTTCTTATCAAGAAAGGCTGAGGGTAATGGCCCAAAGAAGCCTTGACAACCTGTTCTCGCTGAGTTTATCGAAGCGTTAACAAGGTGCCAATTCCATCCTGAGTGTTGAGTTTAACGAAACACCGGGAAAGATAAGTCAGATTAGCAGCTTATAATATCACATCAAAATATTAAAAACTCTTCTGGCTTCCAGAAGAGTTTTTTTATGCGCATACATCCCGCATAAATTTTCTCTGCTCAATTTTTCTTGATAAAAGATTTTCGAAAATGTTGTTGGTCAGGCGACCAACAAGAGCTCAAACTTATTTTTTAACCGCTTCATTGCAATCAATGAAGAAAAATTTTTGTCATGCAACCATCAACACATCTCATTCACAGCATTCCGGTAGATCCATTAACAGGCGCCATCTCTGTTCCTATTTATCAAACTTCCACTTTTGTGCAAGATGCGCCGGGCATCAACAAAGGATATGATTATGCACGATCAAACAATCCCACAAGAGCTACACTTGAAAACTTAATTGCACAATTAGAAAACGGAAGCACAGGTGTGGCTTTCGGCAGTGGTCTTGCCGCAATTGATGCTGTTCTAAAATTGTTGCAATCAGGTGATGAAGTAGTTGCTGTTGATGATATTTATGGCGGTGCTTATCGTTTGTTTGAACAGGTCTATAAAAAGTTTGGCATCACAGTAAAATATGTTGACACATCAAATGTTGAAAATGTTTTTAATGCAGTCACTCCAAAAACAAAATTGATATGGATCGAAACGCCAACTAACCCAACGCTAAAAATTTCTGATATTAAAACCATCGCAAAAATTGCAAAAGCAAATTCCTGTTTGCTTTGCGTGGATAATACTTTTGCTTCGCCCGCCTTACAAAAACCTCTTTCGCTGGGAGCTGATATTGTAGTTCACTCAGCAACAAAATATTTGGGTGGTCATAGTGATCTGATTGCAGGTTTAGTAGTTACCAAAGAAAAAGAGTTAGGCGATAAAATTAAATTCTATCAAAATGCATGTGGCGCCATCCTCGCTCCTTTCGATAGCTGGCTTCTGATTCGCGGCATCGAAACCTTGCATCTTCGCATCAAGCAACATTGTTCAAGTGCGCAAGCCATCGCTGAATTTTTAGAAAATTGTCCGCAAGTTGATAAGGTTTATTATCCCGGTTTAAAATCACATCCTAACCACAACATCGCTAAAGAACAATCAAAAGGTTTTGGGGGAATTGTTTCCTTCACTTTAAAAAATGATGCGGAAGCCGTGGCAACAGCATTTGCTACATCAACTGAATTGTTCAAATTAGCAGAAAGCCTTGGTGGTATCAAAAGCTTGTTATCTCATCCCGCAAGCATGACACACAAAACCATACCTGCAGAAACGCGCCGTGCAGCGGGTGTTTCAGACAGTCTTATACGCTTGTCAGTTGGCTTAGAAGATGCTGAAGATCTTATTAACGATTTACAAAATGCTTTTAAAAAACTGCATCACAATGAGGTTGAAACAGCTTCATCTGTACTCAATTAACATTCCTTTGAAAAAAATAATGCCTTAATAAATGGTTTTGTGAAAAAGTCCACTAAATTTGTTGGCTATTTAATTATGCAATCTTCACAGCAACATAATTTTCTTACTATTCAACAAACTTGTTGTATCTGCTGTTGTTGTTGTATGCAATAAGCATACTTTAAATTTTTCCGAACCTTTACAGGCATTTTATTGTTTCCTCTAATTACTATCAAACAAATCCATTAACAACTATATCATTCATCACTAAAAAATTACATTATGAGCACTCATCGTTTTGAAACACTGCAGCTTCACGCAGGTCAGCAAATTGATCCGACAACAAACGCAAGAGCCGTTCCTATTTATCAAACTACCTCTTATGGTTTCAACAATGCAGAACATGCAGCCAATCTTTTTGGGCTGAGACAGTTCGGCAATATTTATACCCGCATCATGAACCCAACTACTGATGTGTTCGAACAACGAATTGCGGCATTAGAAGGCGGCGTTGCGGCACTTGCCACATCATCAGGACAAGCTGCACAATTTTTGGCGCTCAATAATATTTTGCAAGCGGGCGATAATTTTGTTACTACTACTTACCTATATGGCGGTACTTACAATCAATTTAAAGTTGCTTTCAAAAGATTGGGCATCGAAGCAAGATTTGCTGACGGCGATAATGTAGAAAGTTTTGTAAAGCATATTGATAAAAATACCAAAGCCATTTATCTGGAGACGATTGGCAATCCAAGATTGAACATTCCCGACTTTCAAAAATTTGCAGACCTCGCAAAAGAATACGATCTGCCACTTATTGTTGATAATACCTTCGGCACAGGCGGATATCTTTTCAGGCCGATTGAATGGGGAGCAAATGTGGTTGTTGAATCTGCAACGAAATGGATCGGCGGTCATGGCACAGCAATTGGCGGTGTAATTGTTGATGCAGGAAATTACAATTGGGGCAATGGAAAATTCCCGCAATTCACAGAGCCTTCAGAAGGGTATCATGGTTTGAAATTCTGGGATATATTCGGTGAAGGCAACCCGCTTGGTCTTCCAAATATCGCATTTGCCATTCGCGCAAGAGTAGAAGGCCTTCGCGATTTCGGCTCATCTCAGGCTCCGTTCAATTCATTTTTATTATTGCAGGGATTGGAAACTTTGTCGCTGCGTGTAGAAAGGCATGTTTCAAATGCATTGCAATTAGCTGAATGGTTAGAGCAACATCCTCAAGTTGAGTTTGTGCAATATCCGGGTTTGAAAAGCAGTCCTTATCATGAGCTTGCTACAAAATATTTAAAGAGTGGTTTCGGTGGCATATTGAATTTTGGTGTGAAAGGAACAAAAGAAAATGCAAGCAAATTTATTGATTCATTAAAACTTGCAAGCCATTTGGCAAATGTGGGTGATGCAAAAACTTTGGTGATCCATCCGGCTTCTACAACGCATGAACAGTTGAGCGAAGCAGAACAGATTGCAGCAGGCGTTCAGCCAAATCAGGTACGCATCAGCGTTGGTATTGAACATATCGAAGACATAAAAGCAGATTTTGAACAGGCATTTGAAAAAGTGTTTGCGAAAGAACTGGTGTAAGAATACTAGACCGAAAGTCGGAAAAGTCGGGAAGTCCGGATGAACAGAACGCTTTCCGACTTTTCTTTCTGACTTTCGGTCTTTTCCGACTTTCGAACTTTGCTGACTTTCCGACTCCACAATTGACTCTAACAAAAACAAAGAAACTTGTCTCCTAAAACTTTTACCTATAATAATTCATTCACGCTGGAATCTGGGATTATCCTTTCGCAATATCATTTGGCATATACAACGCACGGAAAGCTGAATGAGGCAAAGGATAACACTGTATGGATATTTCATGCGCTCACAGCCAACAGTGATCCGACGGAATGGTGGCCCGGTCTTGTTGGTGAAGGGAAGGTATTTGACCCTGCAAAATATTTTATTGTGTGCGTGAACATGCCGGGCAGTTGCTATGGAAGCATTAGCCCTTTGGATATTAATCCGCATACACATGAACGTTATTATCATGATTTCCCTTTCTTCACTCCGCGTGATATGATCCGTGCTTATCAACCATTAAGGAATTTTTTGGGGATAGAAAAAATCCATATTGGCATCGGAGGATCAATGGGCGGACAGCAATTGCTCGAATGGGCAATTGAAGAGCCGGAATTGTTTGAATATATTTTTCCGCTTGCAACCAATGCACAACATTCGCCATGGGGCATTGCATTCAATGCATCGCAGAGATTATGCATTGAAGCAGATGCAACATGGAAAGAAAAAGATATTCATGCAGGTATTGAAGGGATGAAAGTGGCAAGATCAGTTGCGTTGATTTCCTATCGCCATTATGAAACTTATCTGGAGAGCCAGCATGATGAAAACAATCTTCAGATAGAAAATTTTAAAAGCGAATCTTATCAACGATATCAAGGAGAAAAATTAGCAAAACGTTTTAATGCTTTCAGTTATTATAAATTGAGCCAGAGCATGGATTCGCACAATGTTGGCAGAGGAAGAGAAAGCATTGAAAAAGCATTGCAACAGATTAAAGCAAAAACGCTTTCCATCGGAATTGAAACAGATATTCTTTTTCCGCTGGTTGAACAAAAATTTATTGCCGCAAATATTCAAGGCGCATCATATAAGTACATTTATTCAAATTTTGGGCACGATGGTTTTTTGCTGGAGTATGAAGCAATCGGAAGACTAATTACTGAATTCATTCATTCGAAAAAAATTTCAAACCCTAAATTTGCAGTAACAAATTGAACATGGAAGCACATAAGCAATTAACAATCGGATTATTTGGATTTGGCGTAGTGGGCGAAGGACTTTATAAAGTTTTGCAACAAACACCTTCTCTAAAAGCAAGCATAAAAAAAGTTTGTATAAAAAATCCTGAAAAGAAAAGAGACGCGCCAGCAAGTTTATTCACTACAGATAAAGATGAATTATTATTCGATCCGGAAATAAATGTGATTGTTGAAGTGATCAATGAATCGGAGCCTGCTTTTCAAATCGTTTCCACCGCATTGAAAAATAAAAAAGCAGTGGTAAGTGCAAGCAAAAAAATGCTGGCAGAACATCTACCTGATTTGCTAAGGCTTCAACAAGAAACCGATGAACCACTTTTATATGAAGCAGCGGCTTGCGCTTCTATTCCGGTTATCAGAAATTTAGAAGAATATTATGATAATGATTTGCTTCATTCACTGAAAGCAATTGTGAATGGATCCACGAATTTCATTCTCACAAAAATGTTTGAAGAAAAATTGGATTTTCATGAAGCGCTTTTACTTGCTCAACAATTGGGTTTTGCAGAAAGCGATCCAAAACTTGATGTAGAAGGTTTTGATGCAGTGAATAAATGGTCGATTTTATTATTGCATGCTTATGGGATCTTAGAACATCCGCGGCATATTGTTTTTAATGGCATACAAAATATCAGTGCTGGCGACGCAGCAGTTGCCAAAGAAAAAAATCATGATATCAAATTGATTGCACAGGCAAAAAAATTAGCGAACGGAAAAGTTGCTGCGTTTGTGCTTCCACAATTTATTAAGCAGGACGATCATCTTGCTTTTGTAAAAAATGAATATAACGGAGTGGTGATAGAAAGTGGTTTTGCAGACAAACAGTTTTTCTATGGCAAAGGTGCCGGAAGTTTTCCTACTGCATCAGCGGTACTGAGCGATCTTTCTGCATTGCGCTATCAATACAAATACGAATACAAAAAATTATATCACCACAAACCAAATGAACTCACTAATGATTTTCATGTGAAAGCTTATGTGAGTTTTGATGATTGGAAATACATCCCCCGTGAAAAATTTGAATGGGTAGAAGAATGGCATGCAGGTGAAGCAAGAAAATATTTAATTGGGGGAATTCATTTTAATGAA
>CAIYPC010000138.1 GCA_903927975.1 uncultured Bacteroidota bacterium
AGCAAAATATATTTCCCAAAATTTTCCAATTTCTCACCAGTATATCGTGGAAGCCAATTTTGAACTATCTCTTCTTTGCTCTTCATAATAATAAAATATTTTGAGGTTTATATAGTATTGCTTGTTCAAATTATTATGAAACGAATTTAAATTTCATTTCCTCGAAATAATTGAGCAACCATCGGCGAAGTTTTTTTATTGCATATATTTATCTTCATCAACACAAAATGTTTCATAACAATTTTGGACGATTATCTTCATGCAAAATTTTTCACAGCCTGATTCAGTAAATTTAGCAAATAGTTTTTGCCTATGATCAAAATCTACTATCCGCAATTTCCTTTCAAGATAAAAGAAGAAGGGGCTGGTAAAGAATTCATTTTCGATGAACTGCGCAAACTATGGGTGCGCCTAACTCCTGAAGAATGGGTGCGACAAAATTTTGTTCGTTATTTGGTTGATGTGAAAAAATATCCCGCAACATATATTGCTATAGAAAGAAAAATGATGCTTGGAGAAATGAACAAGCGTTTCGATATTTTGGTTTTTGATGATGCAGCAAAACCATGGATGATGATTGAATGTAAAGGAATGAATATCGCATTGGATAAAACGGTTCTTTGGCAGGCTTTACATTATAATATTGCAATACCAGTAAAATATCTTGTGATTACCAATGGAGAATATTGTTATGGCTATCAAAAAGGGTTGATTGATTTTGAGGCAATGCCCGTGCTTCCTTCTTATGGCGAATAAAAAATAATGTTCGATTAACTAAGGAAAATTAAGTTCTACCAATTCATCACTGTTTTTATATAAGCAGTCAATTCTTCTGCAATCTGTTTGTGTTCTTCCAGATTGGGATGACTGTCGCATCCATGATAATATCTTTTGCTAAAAAAATAACTGGATACTTTTTTGTCGCCCTGTGCATTTATGAATGAAGTAACAGCTTCGAGGTATTTTCTTTGCGCAGCATTCAATTTCTCATTTGCCATTGGGCTTGTTAAGCAAATAATATGAGCGTTTGAATAAATGCTTCTCACCGTTTTGATAAATTCTACATAAGCATTGCAAAAAAAAGCTGAATCCTGAATGCCATCATTTTGGCCAAGACAAATAGTGACAACGTCAGGTTGGTATTTATTGAAATCCCACAAAATAGAATCTGATCTCATATTTATTTTATCAAACACCTGCGGCATAATAATCTTTAGCCCGCAACAGCTATGTGTTAATCCGATGCCCGATACTGAGCTTAAATGCCACTGTGCATGGAGGTTTCGCGCTGTTACTGCGCCATAGCTCATATAAGCGTTATGCTGATCATGCCATTCTCCGGCACCACAAGGTATTTCAGAAAGGTCGCTGCCCGTGCCGCATGTGATAGAGTTCCCAATGCATTCTATTTTTCGGTTGGGTTTTGGCGTTAATGGCGAAATATTTTCGCAGATAAAGCCAACGAATTCCAAATAGCCGGTCCCAGATTCTGTATTCTTGCAAATAGTAATGCTGTGATTACCTTCTGATAATCCTTTAGCTACATCTATTGTGTCTGTTTTAGTTTTTGTTTTTATCCGAAAGAATTTTGTATCGTCAATAACAACTTCAATATAATTATGCAAGTTGCCATGAAGAACTTCGTCATTAATAACAAATGAACAGAAGCTGCCTTTGAATATTGCAGTAATATAAACTCCCGGTACCCAAAATCTTGGTCTTTTGGGATTTGAAAAATCTACCCTTCCTGTGTATTGGATATTTGGATCATCCGAGAAGTAAAATGTTGATAAAGGATGAATATTTTTATTAGCATATAAGGAACGATTAAATGGCAAACATGCAATTAAAAGGAGCAAACAAATATTACACTTCATGAAAAAATATTAAGTACCAAAAGTTAATCATTCTTTTTAAAATTGAATTTAAATAATGGGGCAACAAAAAACCCTCATTGTAAAAGTAATGAGGGCTGAATTTTTTTGAAAGATAATTCTACGGAAATATTCCTAATTCATTATAAGATGTTGCTACTTTATTAATGGCAACAATATATGCCGCAGTGCGCATGTCAGGAATTTTGTCATCGCTTTTCCAGCAATCAATAATTTCTTTGGTTGCGGTGATCATTGTTTCTTCAAGTCCGCTATAAACAAGATCTGCCTCATCAGCCCCATGCAGAATAAATTCTTTTTCTTTTTTGCTTACTGTTTTTCCCGAGAGCTCTTCAATCTGGCTAAGAATATGTGTGTTCATATTTTCAGTGAAGCGCTTTTCCATTCTTCCATAACGAACGTGGCTAAGGTTTTTCAACCATTCAAAATAAGAAACAGTAACACCACCAGCATTGAGGTACATATCCGGAACAACCAAAACGCCTTTCTTGATAAACACTTCATCTGCATCCGGAGTAAGCGGACCATTCGCAGCTTCACCAATTATTTTTGCTTTAATGTTCGGCGCATTTTCTCCATTGATCACATTCTCCAATGCAGCGGGAATCAAAATATCACAAGGCAATTCAAGTGCATCCAAAGACTTTGTAATATTTGTTGCCCCTGGAAAATTTAAGATGGAACCTGTTTTTTTTCTATGCTGAAAAACTTCTTCTTCATTTAATCCATCAGGGTTGGTAATCGCTCCTTCAAATTCTGCAAGCGCAATTACTTTCGCTCCGCCTTCACGGAAAAATTTTGCAGTGTGGTAGCCAACATTTCCTAGACCTTGTATAATAACTGTTTTGCCTTCAACGCCCGGTGTTAAACCAACTTTCTTCATCATGTCGTGCATGTTGCACACTTCGCGGATACCATAAAAAACACCAAGCCCCGTTGCTTCACGGCGACCACGAACGCCACCTTGCGAAACAGGTTTTCCTGTTACGCATGCCAATGCATCAATTTCGCCAGGGCGCATGCTTGTGTATGTATCGAGTATCCATGCCATTTCTTTTTCACCTGTTCCATAATCTGGTGCAGGCACATCAGTTCCGGGCCCGATGAAATTTTTCTTTATCAATTCAGACGTATATCTCCTCGTGATTTTTTCCAGTTCATAAGGCGTATATTTTTTTGGATCGATGGAAATGCCGCCTTTCGCTCCACCAAATGGAACGTTTACGATTGCGCATTTATATGTCATCAATGCAGCGAGTGCCATCACTTCATCAAGGTTTACTGATAATGCAAAACGGATTCCGCCTTTGCTTGGTGATTTGTGTTGAGAATGTTGTACACGGTATGCTTTAATTACTTCAATCTTATCGCCGATTTTAACGGGGAAGAACATACGATAAACAGAATTGCACTGTTTGATCTGTTCGAGAATGCCGGGATCCCAATTGGTGAACTTCGCCGCCTTATCAAAACTTTTTTCAACGGCTTCAAAAAATTTGTATTCGGTTTGTGCAGCCATGATTGTGATTTTAGGTTTATAATTTCATATTGTCAAGCCTATCGTTGCGTGCGTAGTGAGTTGTGAATGGTCAATGGTGAATAGTGATCCTTGTCCAATCTTACCACTTTCTTACCTACTACTTACCACTAAATTCCTTCTCCATCTTGCCAATCTTCCTATCAAGTCTCGCTACATAAAAAGTCAACCCGCTTAATATGATAACGAGCACTGTTACTACCACGTAAATTTTTCCGTTGCTGCGCATCACGCCTGCCATTTCCACTTTTTTATTTGCTGTGCTGTCCTGCGCCATTGTTATAAACGAGCATAACATGCAGATGATTGTTAATGATGTGATGTAAATCTTTTTATACATTGCTTAGTTTCTTTTCTTCCAAAAATTTTAAACGTATTCTCAAAGTTGTGATCCATGTGCCAAGCAGTGCCCAGCCGGGGATTGCGCCGAACCAAAATATCACGCGCATACGTGCGTCAATATCTTTTGTGTTGAATGCAGGGTTGCCCATCCCACCAGGATGAAGGCTTTCCATAATCCTCGGGATGATCCATATTGTTGGGAACAACATCGCAAATGCAAATATGTTATATACTGCGCTTATGCGAGCCTGTTTATCAAAATCAGTAATTGAATTTCTTAGCACGAGATATGCAAAATAGATCAGCAGCGCGATTGCTGCGCCAAGCTGTTTCGGATCATTGCTCCAGAATGCGCCCCATGTATATTTTGCCCAAACAGATCCTGTTATCAACCCAAGCATGCCGAAAAAGATTCCTGTCTTTGCATATTCGATTGCATAGATATCATCTTTCAAATTATTGTTGCGCAAATATTTTATGGAATAGACAACAGAAACGATAAAATAAATCATCATGCAAAACCACATGGCAACATGAAAATAAAGATTGCGTATGGTTTCGTTGAGAATGGGCTTCACCGGCACGCCACCTAAAAAACCTGCAATGAATGCATAAAGCAGGCATGCCACTGATAATATTTTCCACCAGTTTTTACGGAGCATAAATTATTCTTGTTGGCGGCGATGTAAATGAGCAATCGTATAATAGCCGCTTTTATTTGGATTGCAAAAATAGGGCAAACCAAGCCATATTATTGATTATAAGATTGCTAAATCAGGAAAATCGAATAAACGAAGGCATTAAGCGGGATTGTTAATCGAATTAAATCAATCATGATTTTGTGATGAATAAAATCAAACAGAAAAGAATTTTGGTTGAAGAATGTTATGGTTGTCAGTTTCGGGTTTCTAGTTTCCAGTTCTGAGAAATAGCAAGTTGGTTTTGTTTTCAGTTTTTTTGGAGACCAGCTTTTGTGACTCTGGTTGAGCATTCTTGCCCGTCCGTACCAGCACGGGCGGACGTCGCACTCTTGTACTGAAGGAATTCTATTGAGCGCTTTACTAACGGCAACGCACAAATGATATAAATATTTGGACACAAAGAGCCACAGAGACATCAGAGAACCGCTGAAGCTTGACAATACGCGCATAATAAAATCTTGAAGGGTTTTCGATCTCTAAAAAATATTTTGCTCAATTAATTTTTCCCTTCACCACCATGACTAAACGCCAAGGACCGTTTTGAGATTGGATATGCATTGCTGTTAAGCAAAGAATGACTGATAAAAAAGTTTCATTTGATAATTTGCGAAGGAAAATGAGAGCTTTATGGCATCTAATAAAAATATTCAGGATTCATAAAAGGAAAGCCGCGGCTTACATCGTAAGCTGCGGCTTATTCAACCTAAAATTTTATAGCAATTATTTAATAGCCTTCATTTTGTTTTAAATTACTGTTCACGTCAATTTCCGATTGAGGAAGTGGCATTATAAGAGAACCATCATCATAATTTATTCCATCTACATCCATTTGCAAACGTTTCAATGTCCAGAACCTGTCGCCTTCAAAGCCTAATTCGCGAAAGCGCTCATCAACAAAATCTGATTGGGCTACAGTCAATAATGTGCTGGCACCGGAACGCGCTCTTACCATATTGATATCATCAACAGGATTTACGCTACCCGTTGGTGCGCCACCAACCATTAAGTTTGCTTCTCCTCTTGTTAAATACATTTCTGCTAAGCGAACTACTGGAATCGCTTTATAAAACAGTGACCATTTATTTGCATATTTGCCATCCGTTCCATTAATGCTTGAACCGGCAGTAATAAAAGTTCCCCTAAAATCTGATGGCTCAAAATAATCAAAATAGCCATCTTGTATTTGAGCATCCCCACGCCCTGATGGCTGCCCTGCAGGCTGTCCGGAATATGGCGCATAAAAAGTAACAATGCCCTGACTGCCTGTTCCTACATTGCTTTGATTGCTTTCCTGTATTGCAAAAATGTCTTCTGAAGAGTTCGTATTATTATTGAATGCGTTGTGATATGTATCAGTTAGCTTAAAATTTCCTGACTCTATAACATCGCTAGCCTGAATAGCAGCATTTTTATAATCTCCCATATTTAGATACACTCTTGATAAAATTGCTTTTGCGCTATACATATCAGCCCTGAAATTAACATTGCTTGTAGGAAGAAGCGAAATTGCCGTTGTCAGGTCTGTGACGGCCTGAGTATAAACGGCGCTTACTGTTGCTCTTGCTGGTTTATTTTTTGTTGAATCATACGCATAAGTAGGCAAAAGGACTATAGGCACACCGAGGTTGGTGCTTGCATTGCCATCAGAATAAGGTTTGCCAAATATTCCAGTCAATTCAAATAATATGGTTCCGCGCAAAAATTTAGCTTCGCCCTCAACAGTTGCTCTATCGGCAGTATCAACCAGACTAAGTTTATCTAAGACAATATTTGCGATGTTTATGATTTTGTAGCCGTTGCCCCACATGCTGCTCGCAATATAATTTGTGCTCACTATTTCTTTGTTCTCAATATCCTTGTATTCTGGGTATGTTCCTACCCAATCAACTTGGTCGTCGGAAGCGAATAGGTCTGGCACAAGCATGAACTGTTCGCCGAATGCGCCATAATTTTGGAGCAGTTCATAGCCCCCAAATAAAAGGGCCTCCACATCTGAAGATGTTTTAATCTGATCGGGTGTCACATTGTTTTGTGGTTGAACGTCTAATTTTTTATTGCAGGCCGGAGCAATAAAAAATATTGATAATATCGTGAAAATATAAAGTAGCTTTTTCATTTCTGATTTGTTTTATTAGCGTAAATGGATAAGGATTAAAATTTAATGTTTAAACCTACCGTAATTGTTTTTGCCTGTGGGATGGTATAAAAATCTTCTCCCCCTGCAATATTATTTACAGTGTTCGTGTTCACTTCAGGATCGCCAGGGTATTTTGTAGAAGTCCAAAGATTCACGCCACCAACATAAAATCTCGCTGAAGAAATTTTAAGGGATGAGCTCACTGATTTTGGGATTGTGTAACCAAGTGTCAGGTTTTTCAGGCGGATATAATCACCTTTATAAAGCCATTCTGTTGAGTTTCTTACGCCAGATCCATTGTAATAGCCTGTTCTTGGTATATTGGTAACGTCTCCTGATTTTTTCCAACTGTTCAGCATATCAACGGTCTGGTTATCCCAGCCGTTATAAAATCCATCGCTCATAAATCTTCCTGCGGAGTTATAAACGTCGTTGCCGGTTACGAAATAGAAAAATATGCTGAGGTCAAAGCCTCTGTAAGAAAAGCTGTTGGTGAAACCACCAGTGAAATCTGGTGTATATTTACCTACTACCATGCGGGCTGCATCTGTGTACTGATTTGCTGGCTTCCCGCTTGCATTAGCATAAAGCGCATCCCCCGTCTGTTTGTCAACTCCAAGAAATTTTTGCATATAAAATGACCCAATTGCATAGCCTTGTACTGCTCTTTGCAGCCCATCTGAGCTTTCTATAATCTGACCATTGATGTTCCCCACCCTGTTTTTGTTATAGGCAAGATTGAAAGACGTAGACCATTTGAATGCACCTTCAATATTTTTTGTGTTCAGTAAAAACTCCACACCACTGTTATCCATGGATCCTAAGTTTTTATATACGCTGGCAAAGCCTGTTGAAGAATAATAGTATCCTGTTGTGAGGGGAATGTTCACATTCAGTAACAAGTCAGTAGTGTGTTTTTGATAATAATCTATTTCTCCTGTAATGCGGTTTTTTGCAAAACCAAAATCAAGTCCAAGATCTACTTGTTTACTTTTCTCCCATTTCAAGTCAGAATTAGGTAATTGAGTTGGAATAAAGCCAGGAAGGTTTGGATAGTTAGCAACACTATAAAGGAAGCGGAATTGTTGTTCGCCTATTTCCGAGTTGCCTGTTAGTCCGTAGCTGGCTCTCAATTTTAAAAAGCTAAGGGTTGAGTTATTCTTTAAAAAATCTTCATCAGAAATAACCCATCCAACAGAAGCCGCAGGGAAGGCGCCATATCGGTTTGACGGGCCAAACCTTGAAGAGCCGTCTATTCTCCCACTCACAGAAAATAGGTATTTGCCTAGATAAGAATAGTTCGCCCTCAAAAAATAAGATAAGAAAGTGTATCTGCTATTTGTTGTTGACGCACCTGTGATGCTGGTAGCGCCAGATAAATTCTTTACCGCATCTGAAGGATACTGTTCTCCTTGTGCGTATGTATGAACATAATCATTTTGCAGATAGCTCATTCCCAAAACAACATTCAGTTTGCTGTTATCACCAAGGTGCGGATTATAGGTGAAGTAATTATTTGTGTTCAAAGAAACACTTTGTGATATTACTGTTGCCCCTCTGCCAATGCCCCCGCCGTCTTGTGATTCCTTACCATAAAACTCAGTTTCCGTAAGGTTCAAAATATCAGCGCCCACTTCTGATTGAAATGACAAAGAAGGAAGCAATTTGTAATTAGCGAAACCATTACCGATGGTCCTAAAAGTTACCTGTTTGTCAAAATCATACAATGCATCGAAAATGCCACTTGGGTAAAGTGTTTGGCTATTTGGTAATCCTGTTGTAGGATCGAGCAATGGCGAAATGGGCAACTGAGCGACCAATTGTCCTGGGGTTGAAAAGGCATTATCATCGGTTATCCTGTCGAGCTGTGATCTGTCAACAGCCAGATTCAAGCCAAAAGTTAACTTGTCTGTTGCATTATGATCAATATTGAACCTAGTTCCATAACGACGAAATCTATTATTGATAACAATTGCACTTTGATTATTATAAAAACCCGATATAAAAAACGTGTTTTATCAGAACCGCCAGTTGCTGAAAGATTAATTTGATTGTTTGGCGCATTCTTATGATATAATTGCTGTTGCCAATTTGTGTTCACAGCGCCATTTCGCCAATCAGTGCCAAGAGCATATTGATCTAATTTTGGCTCATAATAATTCGTTTTGTAATCATCAATTGCATCTGCTAAACTAGCATAGCCATTATAGCCGTTATTGAAATCGTAAGTGCCATCATTAATGGCAGATTGTTCCATTAAACCAACATATTGTTTTGCATTTAAAAAATGCATTTTCCTTGCGGGATTGCTTTCTCCATGGCTAATGTTTAATTCAAGGCTTGTCTTTTGTCCGCTCTTTCCTTTTTTTGTTGTGATAAGGACAACGCCATTGCTTCCCCTTGCTCCATACATCGCAGCAGCAGAAGCGTCTTTCAAAATCTCTACTGACTCTATATCATTTGGGTTAATGTCCGATAATGGGTTGGTGTCATCGTTCGATCCATCAGAAACACTTGCAGTTGTTATGGGCAAGCCGTCCACTACATACAATGGCTGGCTGCTTGCAGAAATGGAAGAAAGGCCACGGATATTAATTTGAATGGCCTGCCCTAATTTGCCACTGCCAGAAGCTACCACAACACCAGGTGCCTTACCTTGTATAGCAGATTCAAAACTCGGTGCCGGAAAATTTTCCACGTCTTTTGAAGCAAGCTTTGAAATAGATCCCGTGAGATCTTTTTTAAGTGCTTCACCATAACCTACAACGACAACTTCGCTCAATGCTTTTTGTGATGCCTGTAGAGAAATGATAACTGCACCAGACAATGCGCTGACGAGCACGTCCTGATTTTCATAACCAATATAGCTAAAGTGAATGGCGGTTGTTTTGGCGCTCACTTTAATCGAAAAGCTTCCATCTGCATTTGTTTGAACAGAGCCTTTCCCGCCTTTTGGAGTGATAGTGACGCCTGCAAGAGGAGATTGGTCTTTTGAATCCAACACTTTTCCTGCAATTTCTTTTGTTTGCGCGTTTAGTAGAATACAATGGGACAGAAGTATCCCAAGGATAAGTTTAAATTTTCTCATGGATTGTAGTTTAGTCTGTTACTTGAATAATCTTAAAAGACAAAGAAAACGAAAAAATGCTGCCTTTAATCAGCAGAATTTGATGAATTTAAAAAAGGCTTTTTCAATAATTGATATAAAAAATGATAAGTGCTGATTCAAAAGAGCTTAAATAATAAATTAATTTTAGATTCATCTTAACTCATTTATTTAAGA
>CAIYPC010000139.1 GCA_903927975.1 uncultured Bacteroidota bacterium
TATTTTCTTTTAAGATATCTGATTCGGGAAGTTTGCAAATTGGTGCTGATTTGCCAAAAGCTGATTTGAGCATGCAAGACGTGAATGGCAAAACCATCTCCTTGCAACAAGCCAAAAATGAAAATGGATTGTTGGTAATGTTCAGTTGTAACACTTGCCCTGTGGTGATAGCAAATCAATCCCGCACAAAACAGATTTGCCAATACGCATTAAATAACAAGATAGGTGTTACCGTTATCAACTCTAATGAAGGTGGTCGTAGCAGCGACGAATCATTTGAATCCATGCAATCTTATGCAAAAGAACAGTCCTATAACTGGCATTATCTTCTTGATAAAAACCATGTGATTGCTGATGCCTTTGGCGCCAATAGAACACCTGAATGTTATTTGTTCGACAAAAATAGCAAACTTGTTTATCATGGTGCAATTGACGATAGCCCTGGAGACATTAGTAGCGTGAAACATACTTATTTAAAACAAGCCATTGATGAATTATCTGCAGGAAAAAATATTACAGTTAAAGAATCAAGATCGATTGGCTGTAGTATTTTTAGGGGTTAAATTTTAATTAATAAGCTATCAAGCTTTGCTATCAATCTTTCAGCAAAGCTTTTATATTTTCTTCTACTTGCGTATCTGTTAATTGTCTTTCAAAAAACTTCCGATAGCGCGTTTTATTGTTCACAAAAAGAGTTGATGGAATTCCACCAGACCAGCTTTTATCAACCCGTGGGCAAAAATAATCTGCATTGTTTTCATTCAACCACCAAACAGTTGAAGAATAATTTTTTTCTTTAACGAATAATGAGATTTTTGACGGAAAATATGAAGGAAGGTCTAAGCTCACCAGCAATAATTCAACATGCTGATCTTTTTTTTCGTTCACTATCTTTTCAAAATATGGAATTTCTTTATTGCAAGGTGTGCAATAGGTTGCCCAGAAATTGATGATCAATGGATGATCACTTTTTTGTATGTAAGATTCTAAATCAGTGATTTTTATTTTCTTCATTTCCTGAGCATGCAAATTGAAAATGCACAGACTTATTATTATACTCGCCAGAAAAAATTTCATCATTAATTATTTAGATTCCTGAATTCCATTTTTATCAAATCCCCATTGATCAAGAAGCGTATTGAACACAGCATCCGGCAGATTTTTATTTTCATAATGACCTGCATTTTTCTTCTGCCTAAAAGCTTCATATAATGTTACAGCGCAAGCGACAGAAATGTTCAGTGATTTTATGATGCCAACTTGTGGTATAATAAAATTGCCATCTGCCATCGCCCTCAATTCTTCGCTCACCCCATCATGTTCGTTGCCAAAAACCAGTGCAACAGATCCTGTAAAATCAATATCGTGCAAAGATATTGCGTCGCTGCTGAGATGGGTCGTTAGGACCTTGCTATATTTTTCTCTCAATGCTTTCATACATTCATTCGAATCAATGAATTGAAAAATAGTAAGCCATTTCGCGGCGCTGCTGCTGCTTTTTGCTCCCCATTTTTTATGTGGTGGTATTTTTGTGTTGAGCACATATATTTCCTGAATACCAACTGCGTCGCAAGTCCGCATGACTGCGGATATATTATGTGGATCAAAAACATTTTCAAGCACAACAGTTATGTTGCCTTGCCGCTTGTTCAACACATTCAGTAATCGCTCTTTTCTTTCTTCTGTCATTTTAATAAAAAGCGAAAATATCGAAACATTTCTCATGAAGAGAAGTGAGATTTTCATCGCTGGAAAAAAATTCCATGCGTGGGAAAAATCTAAATAATTTTTTGTGAAACTTTATTGATTTACAATAATTTATAAATTGGCACAAGGTTGGAAAAGACAATGTAACCCGATTTTAAACCGTAACTCTTTAACACTAATTATTACAACCAATTTATCCTGATAAGAACTTTGAAAATCAGAAAAGGCAAAATAAATGTTGACGGCCATCAATAGTTCATTATAAACGCAGTTTGATTTTCATAAGTTAGCTTACCTCTTAAACCCTCTCCTTCGAGAGGGTTTTTTGTTATCTAATCAATACGGTAGTTCCTTTAAGCGCATATTTTTTTCCTGTATCGCGGTTAATATATTCGAGCATCCAAACGTAGGTTCCTGTTGGCTGAGGTTTCCCTCCAATAGTGCCATCCCATTTTCTTGTCCAGTCTTTTGTTTCAAAAACAAGCTGCCCATACCTATTATACACCCTGAATTCCAGATTGATTGCTTTATATGCATTGAGAGGATACAAATAATCATTGTTTGAATCGCCATTTGGCGTGAATGCCGATGGCACATCAATATAACAACTGCGCAATTTCCTTATTTGTCTTGTAGCAGTATCAACGCAGCCCGCAGCATTTTCTACAATCAACCTAACATTATAATCTACCTCATTTAAAGTCTGCGGAAAAGAATGTGGTTCTGGCATTGAATCAGAACTGGTAGTTCCGTCCCCAAAATCCCATGACCATGAAACAATGTTGCCAATGCTGGTGTTTGTGAAAGGTGCTTTATCCTCCGGACAAACATGATCATCCGATGTAAAACTTGCTTTTAAAGTATTATCTAAAAGAATCGTTGTTTGAGAAGTGTCGCTACACACTCCATTAGACACAATCAATTGTGCAGTCTTATTCCCAAAAATCGTATAGCTTTCTATTGGGTTTTGCTGAGTACTTTTTGCGACACTATCAAAACTCCATTGCCATTGATTGATGCCATTTTTACCATCATCAAAAAATTGGATTCTATCAATTTTGCATCCTAATAATAATTGATAGCTAAATTGAGCTGACACAGTATCGGCTGCTGCAAAATTTAAAGTTGAGCCCGATGGCGTTTGAAGATTGCATTTGTCAATAATAGTGTTGCCATCGATGCCGGGGGCAAGTTTGATTTGATAGATACCACCAGTTAGGATTGGAGAAGTAAGGTTGATATTAATAGTATTGGTCAGATTATTTGTGTCACAAACACCTGCCGCAGATTGTATCGTGACAGGCGATGGACCAGTTATTCCAAAATCACTGCCATCAGTGGATATAGAACTACATTCTATTGGTCTTGAAAAAACAAGCTGTAACTGAGTAGGAGAACATGCGAGTGGAACAATGCTATCTAAAGGCGTTGGAGCAATTGGTACAATTACAAAAGATTCATTATCCCCAACAGCGATATCATTGTTGCAATCGTCTAATAATGTATTTCCATCGATCCCAATTTTTGCACTAATTATATAATTGCCCGATGGCAGAACATTGCTCAATGTTAATACAATAGAATCCATATCAAAACCACTATTGCAATTAACACCCGTTGCGGAAACGATTGAAGCAGATGCTGATGATAAAGAAAAATCGCTGCCATCTGCAGCGAGGCTATTACAGCGAACTTGTTTCGATAGTTTGATAGCAATGGTTTGGTGATCACATTCAATTTCCGCACTTTTCAAAGAAGGGATGCCAGGATCTGTGATAACTGCTGTGCCACCATTAAACGTTAACCTATAGCCACTTTGAGTTTGTGTATAATGGCTAACCAATAATAAATATTTGTGCCCTGCAATTATATTGGGCATTTTGTTTATCGTTAGCGCATCGGAATAAGGTGGAGTGCCGCCAAGCTCTTGAGGGTTTGTAGCGCATGCAAAATCAATAGTGCCTGAAGGGGAAGTGCCAGTTATTCCTGTATATCCTCTGGCGCTTTCCGTAGATGTATTTCCCGACCAATTATAAGTAACAAGTAAACTGCTGCTGTCAAAAACATCTGCGGGATTATGATTGGTAATATCGAATAACGACCAATCATAATCATCAGTAAGTGTATCTGGAGTAATCAAAAACCCTAAAGTGCCCGATTGAAAACAAGTGAACTGATACCAGAAAGGATTTGTATCAGGATAAGAACCGCATGAACTCGCAGGAACGGTATTGTTTTGGCAGATAGGAACGGTTGTCTGCCGAAAAGTATCCACTCCGCAAACAGGAAAAGCAGTTACCGGAGTTTGACCAATAGTGGAGCATTGTGCTTTTGCATGTATCGCAAAAAGAAGAACAGATATCGTTATGAGTACAGTTTTCAAAATCAGACTCTATAAATAATTTAAGACGGATGCTTTAATAATTACGTTGCATTCCAATAAAAAATACTGTGTCTAGCAAGGATAAGACAATCCGATATTAATATGATATAAAATAATATTTAAACGCAATTAAAAGGATTTTATTTAGAAATAACATTCGATGTATTCTGAAATAGTATTTATCTGAAAAATTGCTTGCCCATAACATGCTTAATATTCCATTTCTTTTCTAGCGTTTTTGTTGCTTTTACCCTATTTTTGCCGTCCTTGAAATTTTGAATAAGAACTAAAAGCTTATATGGAAAAATTGATTTATCTCGTCCCGGTTATGGGAGTCATTGGTCTCCTTTACACCTTCATTAAATTCTCATGGGTTTCCAAACAAGATGCAGGCACTGAACGCATGCAGGAAATCAGCAAGTATATTGCCGAAGGCGCAATGGCCTTTTTAAAAGCTGAATGGAAAATTCTTGGTTATTTTGTGATTATCGCTGCGCTTTTGCTGATGGTGATGGGCTATAGCAATCCACACTCAAGTTGGGCAATTGGTGTTTCATTTATTATTGGTGCCGTTCTTAGTGCAACCGCAGGTTATATCGGAATGCGCAGTGCCACCAAAGCAAACGTGCGCACCGCTCAAGCAGCTCGTACCAGTTTAAGCAAAGCATTGACCGTTGCCTTCACAGGTGGCTCTGTAATGGGGCTTGGTGTAGCAGGCCTTGCTGTTTTAGGCTTAGGTGGTTTATACATTATCCTCAAACAAATATTTGTATCTCATTTACCTGGAGATGCGATGTATGCAGAAGAAATGACTCGGACTATTGAAGTGCTTACAGGCTTTTCTTTGGGTGCAGAATCAATTGCATTATTTGCACGCGTTGGTGGTGGAATTTATACAAAAGCTGCAGATGTAGGTGCTGATTTAGTGGGTAAAGTAGAAGCCGGCATTCCCGAAGATGATCCACGCAATCCTGCAACTATTGCGGATAATGTGGGCGACAACGTAGGTGACGTTGCTGGTATGGGCGCCGATCTTTTCGGATCTTATGTAGCAACCGTTCTTGCAACAATGGTTCTTGGACAAGAAACAATATCAATTGATAATTTTGGTGGTCTCGCTCCTATTATATTACCGATGATAATCGCAGGCGTTGGGATTTTATTTTCAATTGTCGGAACATTATTTGTTCGCGTAAGCGATTCAGCAGGAATCAATACCAATAATGTTCAGAAAGCATTGAACATGGGCAATTGGGGCTCTATCATTTTAACTGCTTTTGCATGTATTGGATTGGTATATTATATACTTCCTGACACAATGGTTTTACGCGGTCATGAATTTACAAAGTGGGGCGTTCTTGGTGCGATTGGTGTTGGATTGGTAGTAGGCACATTGATGAGTATCATCACAGAATATTATACAGCGATGGGCAAAAGACCCGTGCTCACAATCATTCGTCAATCATCAACTGGTCATGCAACGAATGTGATTGGTGGTTTGGCAATGGGAATGGAATCTACTTTTCTTCCTATACTTGTTTTAGCTGGCGGAATCTGGGGATCCTTTGAATGCGCAGGCTTATATGGCGTTGCCATTGCTGCCGCTGGTATGATGGCAACAACTGCTATGCAGTTAGCAATCGACGCTTTTGGTCCGATTGCGGATAACGCGGGCGGCATTGCTGAAATGAGCGAGCTTCCAAAAGAAGTGCGCGAAAAAACAGATGTTCTTGACGCTGTTGGTAACACCACTGCGGCGAGTGGAAAGGGATTTGCAATTGCTTCTGCTGCATTAACAGCGCTTGCTTTATTTGCAGCTTTTGTTGGGGTAGCTGGCATTAAAGGAATTGATATCTACAAAGCAAATGTATTGGCCTGTCTTTTTGTTGGAGGCATGATCCCATTTATATTTTCTTCATTGGCAATTCGCGCAGTAGGTGAAGCAGCGATGGCAATGGTTGAAGAAGTAAGAAGACAGTTCCGTGATATCCCAGGCATTATGGAAGGCACAGGAAAACCTGAATATGATAAATGCGTTGCCATCTCCACAGAAGCATCCCTTAAAAAAATGATGTTGCCTGGTGCAATCGCAATTGTATCCCCATTAATAATTGGGTTTATGCCGGGACTTGGTGCAGAAGCATTGGGTGGATTTTTGGCGGGCGCTACGGTGAGCGGCGTGTTAATGGGCATGTTCCAGAATAATGCCGGCGGTGCATGGGACAATGCAAAAAAATCTTTCGAAAAAGGCGTTGAAATAAATGGACAGATTTATTATAAAAAATCTGAACCACACAAAGCATCTGTAACTGGCGATACAGTTGGCGATCCTTTTAAAGATACATCTGGTCCTTCAATGAATATTCTCATCAAATTGATGTCAATTGTTTCTTTGGTTATCGCTCCTACCCTTGCTTCAATACATCGTGCTTCCTCTGATGAAGTTATGGTAGGAAAAAATATTGAAATGAAAATTTCACAAACAAAGTCGGGCGATAATTCTTCAATAGAGATGACCGTTGATGGCAATGCGGTTAAAGATGAATTTAAAAATCTTGTTGAAGAATTGAAAAAAGAAAATTTCAGTGAAAATGGAAAGCTTTCTGTTGAATTGAAAGATGGTAATCTCTTCATCAATGGCAAGCGACAACCCGATGGCATGTTAGAAAAATTACAACCATTTTTAAAAGATAAAAAGAAAGTAAATTTTTCGATTGATATTAACGAGAAATAACTATTTTCGCAACGCACTTAATCAGATTCAAAAAACCAAAAAGTCCGGCTGTTTCTACAGCGGGGCTTTATTTTTTATGTTTGCTCCTGATTGTTTATTTTCTGGATTTTTTTGCCTGAGTTCTAACATTATCAAATGTCTGCCCCAATTCTATATTATGCCATTCCTGGCTTTGTTATTTTGCTTTCCATTGAGGCATGGTTCACTTATAAAGAAAACAAAAATCCTTACGAAACAAAAGATACGTTCAGTAGTCTAGGTCTTGGAATTGGCAATGTAATTGTTGGGCTATTTACGGCAGGGATAATACTCGCGCTATTTTCTTTCATCTACAAATTCAGGCTTTTTCATCTCGATCATACAAAATGGTGGTTCTGGGCTTTGCTTTTTTTTGCTGATGATTTTTCCTATTATTGGTTTCACCGTGTTAGCCATCATGTAAATTATTTTTGGGCTAGCCATGTAGTGCATCATTCCTCTCAACACTATAATCTCGCCGCAGCATTGCGCCAAACTTGGACGGGCAATGCAACAGGTGGATTTCTTTTTTGGTGTTGGATGCCGTTGGTTGGCTTTGATCCTATTTGGGTTTTATTTATGCAACAAATAAGTCTGATCTATCAATTCTGGATTCATACAGAAACCATTAATAAAATGCCGA
This sequence comes from uncultured Bacteroidota bacterium, assembly GCA_903927975.1. Classification (GTDB taxonomy): domain Bacteria; phylum Bacteroidota; class Bacteroidia; order Chitinophagales; family Chitinophagaceae; genus Puia. Next base: position 7,486 of record CAIYPC010000139.1, read on the forward strand.
AATGGTTTGAATTCATTTTTAATACGCCTTCTCATCACCGCGTTCATCATGGAAGTGATCTGAAATATCTTGATAAAAATCATGCAGGCATATTGATTATATGGGATAGAATGTTCGGTTCTTTTAAAAACGAAGAAGAACGTCCAAATTGTGGACTCACAAAAAATATCGGATCGTTCAATCCAGTAGTTGTTGCATTTAAAACATGGGCCGACCTTTTCAAAAAAGCATTTTCTTCCGGTTCAATAAAAAAAGGCATTCATTATTTTATTCAGCCGCCCGGCTGGAGTCATGATGGCAGTTCAAAAACAACGAAACAGATGATTGAAGAATACAATCAAACCCACTCCGATAAGCATCTCTAATAACCATCCATAAAAATTTTCCGCCTCAATTAATTTTTGTTTACGAAATTTATCGTAAATTGGTTTTTAAATACAAAACCCATGTCAGTTACCAAGTATATTAAGCCCACTGAAAGCGAACTTGAAATTTTGCAGGTTCTCTGGGAAAGAGAAACAGCGAGCGTTCGGGATGTCCATGAAGAATTGGCGAAAGTGAAGGAGGTCGGTTACACGACAACGTTAAAGCTGATGCAGATAATGCATGAGAAAGGTTTGGTAAGACGCGATGATTCTTTTAAAACGCATATTTATCAGCCAGCGGTGAGCAAAGAAAAAACACAGAAACATTTACTTGGCAAAATGATCAATACTTTGTTCGGCGGTTCATCTACCGAATTGGTAATACAAGCTCTGGGAAATCACAAAGCATCTCCTGAAGAGCTGAACGAAATACAGCAGTTGCTGGACAACCTGAAAAAACAATAGGCATGCATTTGCTTGACCAATCTATTCTGCTAAACATGCTCGGCTGGACTCTCTTTAACAGCTTGTGGCAAATGTCGTTTATGTGGCTTGCATATATGATAGTCACAGCATGCGGCAAAAATTTTTCTGCCAACACAAGGCATTCCATCGCATTGTTTTTGTTAGGCACTGGATCATTATGGTTCACACTTTCATTAATAATAAATTTTTTCAATGGACGGTTTGCCCAAGCTGCCATTACATTCAATATTCTTTCCAATAGCAAATTATCATTCATTATTTCTTGCAAACAGTTCATCAACTTTTTGCTTCCATATTGTTCGTTTGCTTATTTGGTAACACTCTCGTTTCTTGTAGTTCGATATCTTAAATACTATATCCTTTCACAACATTTAAAACAAACGGGCTTGTATAAAGCTCCGGTTGAACTAAGAATTTTTATTGAAGACATTGCTGCGAGAATTGGAATCAACAAAAATGTGAAGTTGTGGCTTTCTTCAGCCATTCAGAGCCCAATGACAATTGGTTTTTTGAAACCTGTTATTCTTGTTCCACTTTCCATCATCAATCATTTAAGCACGCAGCAAATGGAAGCTGTGCTGCTACACGAACTGGCGCATATAAAGAGACATGATTATCTTGTAAACCTTTTGATCGCCATAACAGAAATCATTTTCTTTTACAATCCATTCGCCATGCTCTTGGTTCATTCAATAAAAAAAGAAAGGGAAAATAGCTGCGATGATCTGGTAATACAATTCCGTTATGATTCCTGCACGTATGCATCAGCGTTATTATCACTTGAAAAAGCAAGAATCAACCATCCGCAATTAGCAATGGCAATTGTTGGCAAAAACAAAAAGATGCTTTTGCAAAGAGTGATGCGGATCACCGGTCATAAAAATTATTCAAGGGATAATAAACCAAGACTCGTTCTTTTTATATTGATTGCAATAACAGCAGCATTCGCTGCATTGGTCAAGCCACAGGAAATTGTTGCAAATATTATCAGGAACACTTACGCAAATTCAACAGCGACGCCTTCTGAAGTTCAAGAAATGAGCTTTAAAAATGAACCCGCTCTTCATAACAAAAAGCAAAAAATTACATTTAAGAGAAAAAATAAAACTGCTCAGCAAGATTTAAATGAAGATCAGAATGCAAGTTATAAGAACGAGGATTTTGTGAGCAACAACGAAGAGCAGAACGATCCCACAGATTATTCAGTGATTACGGAAGTTGCTTCCGTGCAACCAAAGGATTATTCCATGGCTAATGGCGATGCAAATGCCGCGCCTGTTGCAAGCACCTATTCACAAAACTATCCTTATGTGCCAAGCACTAGTTTTTCTTACAATAATGTGGAAGATGTAAATGTTCCTAAACATTCCATTGCACAAATTGAAAAAGAAACATCGGATGCGGATCTTGCTTTACAAAAAGCAATGAAAACGATGAATGCAACTAGTTTGAAAAAAATTGCCGCGAAAACTTCCATGAACATAAAAGATATTCATCTCAACATCGGCAACCTGCAAATTGAATTGCAAAAATGTATGGAACAATTGAGCTCAGACGAGATCAAAAAAGACATATCAGAAAAAATAAGTGAAGCAGATGAAATAAGGTTGAAAAAAGATCTTGAAACACAAATGCAAACGCTGCAATCATTGGGCAGCACAAATAATGTAAAAGTAAAAAGGCTTGCGCAGGATATTATGAGACAGCAGATGAAACTTCAACATATTGATTTGAAGAAACAACAAACGCTGATCAAAAAGCTAGAGACACTGAACAAAAAATTGAAGATTGTTTATATCTAATATCCCCACTTCTTCAATACAACAAAATCTTCTTTTGCCGCTTCAAGCGGCGTTATTGATTGATAAGATTCTTGTTCCAAAATAAAATATTTGGTGCCGCCTTTTGCAGCAGCTGTGTCCATCACTTCTTTAATACTCAACAAACCTTTGCCGAGAATAGTGCTCTCATAACCATCTCCCATCTCACCTTTTCCAACGCTTTTGATTTCATCTTTCACGTGCATCAACTCAAACCTTCCGGGGTATTTATTAATCAGCTCCAATGCCCTGCCCCCTACCCCATACATATTGCCGGTATCTAATTGCTGCGCTACCAACGCAGGATCTGTATGCGTCAAAATAATATCATATACTTTCATTCCTTTTAGCTCAGAGCTAAATTCAAAATTATGATTGTGATAGCCGAATTTCATTCCATGTTTTTTACATAGCTCACCGGATTTATTAAACACATCAAGCCATTTCAATAAACCATCATAATCTTTTCGCAAACCTTCATCCAACCATGGGCTGATCACAAATTGTTGTCCCATAGCAGCAGCATCTTCAACAGTGTATTTCCATTTATCCGTAAAATCATTTTTTGCAGCATCCCAATGGGTACTGTCCATCACGGTATGACCACTTGGCATTTTCAATCCTAAATCATCCAATATTTTTTTAAACTCAACTGTTTTATACCCATAAAATTTCCGGTCACCATAACTTGCATGCTCAACATTTTTATAACCAAAAGATGCAAGTTTTTTTAGCGTATCGAGCGGTGCTTTTTTCATATCATCCCTTACAGTATAAAGTTGAAGACCTGTAATTTTTCCTAGCTTTGCATTAGCAAATATTTTATTCGGAAAAAGAGCTGCCCCGGTTATTGCGAATGAACTTGCTTTAATAAAATTTCTTCTAGATGTATGCATGATATTGAGTTGAACAAGCAATTTAATTTTTTTGCCGCTCGCATGAACAAATCGAGTTAATTTATTTTTATAACGAACGAATCAAAAGAAGAAAACAACAAAATTTCATTAGCAAGAAGTTCTTTCATCGTTGCCAACGATTATATAACCGTAATCACGAACATCAACTAACAATCTTAAAAAATGATTTCGATCATGCACATTAGAGATTTCCGCAATTTTAGCTCTAAATGCTGGTAGTTTATTATCTTAGCCGACTGAAAACAAACGCATCTTGTGTTTTCAGAATTTATTATGGCTAAGGCAATCCAATAAAATCTATTTAGATGAAACATGAAGACGATTTTGAAGCCAATTTGGCTGGTGACGAAGGAACGAGCGAAGAGAGCAAAGCGAGTTGGTTCAAGCGCATTAAAAAAGGGATTTTAACCAGCACTGCAGACAAAAAAGAAACGCCCGAAGGGTTGTGGACGAAATGCCCAAACTGCAATTATATATGTACGGTTACTGAACTGCGTGAGAATTTATTTGTTTGCCCGAAATGCAATCACCATCACCGCATTGGCAGTTCAGAATATTTCGAGATTCTTTTCAACGATAATCATTACGAAGTTTTTTTTGAGGATATACGATCAAAAGATTTTTTGCATTTCACCGATCTGAAATCGTATGAAAAAAGACTAGAAGAAACTTGGGCGAAAACAGATATCACCGATTCAATAAGAATCGCCGCAGGCAATGTGAAAGATCATCATATTGTTGTCGGCTGTATGGATTTTGAATTCATCGGTGGCTCTTTGGGAAGTGTGATGGGTGAACGTATTGCAAGAGCTGCGGATTATTGCCTTGCACATAGGGCACCGCTATTGATCATCTGCAAATCGGGTGGCGCAAGAATGATGGAGAGCGCTTTTTCATTGATGCAGCTTGCAAAAGTTTCTGGAAAATTATCGCAACTAACCGACGCAAAAATCCCATATATTTCTTTATTGACCGATCCATCTTTCGGTGGCATCTCCGCTTCATTCGGCATGCTTGGCGATTTAAATATTGCAGAGCCTGGCGCATTGATTGGTTTTGCAGGACCACGCGTAATTAAAGAAACCATCAA
>CAIYPC010000140.1 GCA_903927975.1 uncultured Bacteroidota bacterium
ATCCTGTAAAGCAATCTTGCTGTATCTCTGCCTGACAATTTCTTTGAGTTCATTTTTTGTTGTTGCCATGATTATATTTTTTAGTTAGATTGAATAATTATACCCAATACATTAATTGTTCAGCTTCTTTCACAAAGCCGATCACTTTCTGTTCAATCTCATCCCTTACCTCCGCAGTCTTTTTTAAGATTTCATCTTTGCTGCCGCTGAACGAAGAAGGGTCAGTGAAAGACCATGCAATCCTTTTCACGCGCCCAGGGAAAATTGGGCAGCTTTCCGCGCTTGCTTCGTCGCAAACCGTAATCACAGCATTATAGAGCTTTCCTTTTCAGAACAGATCAAAAACACTTTGAGTGCCATTGTTGCTGATATCAATCCCTGCCTCTTTCATCACCTCAACAACATTTGGGTTTAATTTGCCTGGTTCTAAGCCAGCGCTCTCGACTTCAAAATGTTCGCTGCCATATTTTTTTAAGAAAGCTTCTGCCATTTGGCTTCGTGCCGAATTGTGGATGCACACGAATAATATTTTGTACTTAGACCCTGACATGTGAAATCGTTTAATTGTTTTATTGCAATAAATAGATGATACAGTTTAAAAAAAAGGATCAGCAACAGTCATCCTTGTTTTCGAACACAACGAAAAAATTCTCCATTTCTTTCCTATACTGTTTCCATGTTTTATTATCCACGCAATAACACACGCTTGTGCCTTCAATCGTTCCTTTAATAAGCCCTGCATTTTTCAATTCCTTAAGATGCTGCGAAATAGTAGCTTGAGCAAGCCCGAGCTCGTCAACAAGGTCACCACAAATGCATGCGTTCGCTTTTATCAATTGCTGGATGATCGCGATGCGCGCAGGGTGTGCAAGCGCTTTCATCATTGTCGCCAGCTTGTTCTGCCTGTCTGAGAATATTTCTGTTTTTGTAAGTCCCATATCAATCGCAATATTACAATTAATAGTTTAAAAAAAAATAAATCTTATGCTGGCCAAATAATTGGTGCGCTCGTCACAAATAATTAGCACCTGAATTTTTTAATTGCTATACTACGCATGATGAAGGTTTCTGCAGTCATATTTATTTTGCCGCTTGCTTTTCTGATGGTCCAGCCGGCTTTGAATACTCAACAGAGCATTGCTCAATTGCAGTGCTGCCCAAAAATGAAGTGCCATAAAAAAAATCAGAAGCCAGAGAAAAATGAGAAATGCGAGAACAATGCATGCAACCCGTTCATGGCATGCGCCTATGGAAATTTCTTTACAAACGATAACAACATTTACAGCATAACAGTATACGGGATAAGAAAAGAAAAAATTATAACTGCTAACGACAATCGATTATCAACATGTTCATCGGATTGCTGGCATCCACCTGAAAGCTCCTTCGTTTAGAAAGCTTGACAATAATTTTACAAATATTAAAATAGCAAAATGAAAAAAATATTTTTTTCAATCTTGGCTATCTCTCTTTTGTCTACTTCGTTCGCTTTTGCTGGCAAAGTGAAGCATGCCAAGAAAGCAGCGAAAAAGACGGAGTGCATATGCCCTAAAGATTGCCCGAAAAATTGCCCATGCCCTCCGGGATGTGGCCATTAAAAAAATAGTTGCTTCACATAGCGACTGTGACCCGCCACGTTTGTGGCGGGTTTGTTTTTAAGCCTTTAGCCGGCACGCAGCAAAGTTTCACATCGGTCAGCAACCTTTACATTTTCATCTTGCTCGTGTCCATACCTGGCAGCAAATCAGAGGCATGCTCAAAAATATACTCACCGTTCAAAAGATAGCTTATACAAAATTATCTTATGCAGCTTTGTGGGATACCCATTTTTGAATCGCTTTCAAGATTTCTCCCAAATCTTTGTCCGGGTAACGCTTCTTAAAAAAATCTGCGAACCTTTTTTTCAAATCAGCTTGCTCCCATTCTAAAACAGTCAAGCTTGGCAATTCACCCTGTTTAATTTCTTTGGCGAATGCATATAACGCCAAGTACGGTGGCGCGTAATAAAATGAGTTTTCTATTAATCGTTTATATAATGATGGGCTGAG
>CAIYPC010000141.1 GCA_903927975.1 uncultured Bacteroidota bacterium
CAGAGCAAAGAAAACAAGAAGCTAAAGAGCATAACCTCACTCCTGCTACTGCATATATATTAGCTTCAATTATTGAAGAAGAAACAAATAAAAAAGAAGATAAAGCGCTTATTGCAAGCACTTATCTCAACAGGATTTCAAAAGGAATGAAACTTTCTGCAGACCCAACCATAAAGTTTGCCATGAAAAATTTCGAGCTGAGGCGCATCTATGAAAAATATTTATCAGTTGAATCTCCATACAACACTTATAAATATGCAGGTTTACCACCAGGCCCAATATGCACGCCTTCGGAACAAACTATTGATGCAGTGCTTTCATCACCAAAAACAAATTATTTATATTTCGTTGCAAAAGCAGATTTTTCTGGTTATTCAAATTTCGCAGAAACTTATGAGCAGCATCTGAAATTTGCGAAAGAATATCAAAAAGCACTTGATGTAGAAATGGAGAAAGCAAAAAATCAAACGAAATAAATTCAATAAGAAAAAAAAATGCCTGGCACTACCAAAATAGAAAGGCTGATTTATAATTCTTCACCGTTCCTTTTTCTTGTTGAAAAGAGTAAGAAAATTATTTTGCCTGGTTTTGATAAAGTGCCTTTGTATGATGTGATAAAATTTTTTATTAGTCAGGTAAATAAAGTTGGATTGAATGATAGGGCCAGATCTGTTTCATTCAGCTTTCTAACGGCAATTCCTGCGGCAACTATTTTTTTATGCACTTTAGTTCCTTATCTGCCCATTGCAAAAGAAATAAAACATCAACTGTTGCTGATAACAAAGGATATCACTCCTAATCAAAATACCTATTTGCTAGTAAAAAATTTTCTGGAGGATTTCATAGATAAGCCCCGTGTAGGGCTGTTATCATTTGGATTTGTGTTAGCTATATTCTATTCATCCAATGCAATGATGGGACTCATGCGCTCATTCAACAAATCTCTTATCTATAATGCCAAAAGAAATATTTTTCAAACTAGATGGATGGCGATAAAGCTTACTGCGCTGGTAATTGTCTTTGTGATGGGTTCAGTTATTATTTTGGTAACACAGGATGAATTGCTGAAAGATTTATTGAAATGGATGAGCATTAAAAGTCATTCGGCTCGTTGGCTTTTTAAAACTTTGCGATGGGTCATTATCATTCCTCTTTTTTATTACACCATTGCATTTATTTACAAATATGCACCTGCTGTAAAAAAACGATGGAGCCTAACTTCGCCGGGTACTTTGCTCGCCACATTTCTCATTATTGCAATCACTTTTTTATTTTCTTATTGGGTAAATAAATTTGGCACATATAATAAAGTCTATGGATCTATCGGCACCATTTTAATTTTAATGATCCTGGTATATTTTAACTCACTGGTACTATTAATCGGCTACGAGCTGAATGTTAGCATTCATCATTTAAAAGTAATGTCGGAAGAAAGAAGAGCAAAAGCAATTTGAATTTTACTTTTGATCAGAGCATAAGAAATCCCTTCAACAATTTTCATAAAACTTTTCTAACAAACTAGTGCGCTTGATAAATTAGATGTATCATAAAGCTTAATAGGCTCAGAAAAAATTGTCTATATA
>CAIYPC010000142.1 GCA_903927975.1 uncultured Bacteroidota bacterium
ACCCGGGGCTATTCACATTAAAGGCCCTTCGGGCTTCTCAACATCAAAGTTCTTCTTGGCTTCCTTTGCCGTCCCACTAAATGAAAATGAGCCTAAAAAACGAGCGTTTCATATTCACCATTGGTCATTCACCATTCACAACATTCTTCCTTAGTTTTGCCGCATGCTGAATTTTGATGAGCAATTAAAAATTTTGGTTGATGCTGCACTGAAAGAAGATATCGGTAATGGTGATCATTCCACGCTTTCGTGCATTCCGCCTGATGCAAACGGAAAAGCTGTTTTAAAAATAAAGCAAGATGGAATTTTGGCAGGAATAGATGTATCTGAAAAAATCTTCCGCATTAAAGAGCCATCTTCAAAATTCATTTCCTATAAAAAAGATGGCGATGAGATGAAAGCAGGCGAAAAGGCTTTTGAAGTGGAAGCGCATGTTCATACTATTTTGCAATGCGAAAGATTAGTGTTGAACTGCATGCAGCGAATGAGTGGAATCGCTACGCTCACGCATCAATATGCAGAAAAGATAAAAAATTATAAAACGAAAATTCTTGACACGAGAAAAACAACGCCGAATTTTCGTTTGTTAGAAAAAGAAGCAGTGCGCATTGGTGGTGGAATGAACCACCGGTTTGGTTTGTATGATATGATAATGCTGAAAGACAATCACATTGATTATTGTGGTGGCATTGAGAAAGCCATTGAGAAAGCTAACGCTTATGTACAAACGAAGAATCTGAATTTAAAAATTGAGGTTGAAACGAGAAGCATTGATGATATAAAAAGAGTGATGGCTGTTGGTAAAGTGAATCGTATTATGCTTGATAATTTCACGCCTTCACAAATTGAAAATGCGTTGAAGATTATTAATGGAAAATATGAAACAGAAGCCAGCGGCGGAATTAATTTAGAAAATATTATTGAATACGCAAAAACAGGTGTTGATTATATTAGCATCGGCGCTTTGATCCATCAGGCGAAGAGTTTGGATTTGAGCTTGAAAGCAATGGTAATGTGACAATTTGGAAATTAGCAAATCTGAAAATGAAAGAACAATTGTTATGAGCAAGAAAAATAAACCCGACACGCACGGTTTCGTTTTTAGTACCGATCCAAATTTTCAATTTGAAGAACAAAATGAAAATATAGAAACGCTTTTGCCAAAACAGCAAAAGCTAAGAATAAGATTAGATACAAAACACCGCGCAGGCAAAGCAGTTACATTGGTTGAAAATTTTATTGGGAAAGATGAAGATTTGCAAGAGCTAGGTAAGAAATTGAAATCATTCTGCGGCACAGGTGGATTTGCAAAAGATGGTGAAATTATTGTTCAGGGCGATCAGCGCGATAAAGTGTTGCAATGGCTGATCAAGAACGGTTATTCATCAAGCAAAAAAATTTAATTTGCTATTTCACTTTTTCATTGGTCTCTTAATATTAGTAGGATTAACTTCTTTAGTGACGTTCGTTTTATTCGTGCAAGCAAGAATGAAAGAACAAGAACAAAAGGAAAAACGTTTTCAATCCATCCATTTTATCTCATTGTTGATTTTTGTTTTTCTGGGAGTGATTGTTTTGATAATGCTCTCGAATATGAATCCCTGAGGAAAGCTGTGAGCTAAGTGCTTTGAGCTGCGAGCAAAGCAGCCGATTATGAAACTAAAGCTGATATTAGTTTTGCGGTACAAGAGTGCGACGCAAGAATGTTGAAGATCGTTCGTCAAGCTCACTACCAAAGCTGGTTCCCAAAAAAAGTTACAAATAAAAGCAAGTCCAAAAAATATATACAACTCCAAATCTCAGAACCACCAACTACTAACCACAAACGACAAACTGCTATTGTCCCTGCGCCAGCGAATAAGCCTTCTTATCTCCCCACATATTCAATAATTCCAATGAACATATTTTGAAATCGCCGCTGAGACTAACGTACAGGCCTATCACATCTTGTTGGTTCAATTCGCCATCGATACTTTCAAAGCGCACATTGTATTCGTTCACCAGATTTGTATATACGGAACCGGTAGGCCAAACTTGTGTGCCGCGATTGCTGATGCTAACGAGCTTAAATTTAACGCCGGCATGTCGCTGACATTTTTTTGCGATGTATTCCGGTTGCTCGGAACTTGCTATGAACATATCAACGCCAATAATTTTTTCATTCTGCATTTCTTTGGAGACCATCATGGCATTCTGATCCAATTTAAACAACGTTGGCGTTACCGGCATGTTTGGCAATAGAGGTCTTGCGCCATGCTCAGGCGTTTTGCCAAAATTTTCGATGATGGTATCAGCAAATTTTGTAGTGTTTACTGAAGGAATATTTTTATCACCAAAGTCTCCCGTATGAACGCCGCTTTCTAATGTGAATAATAATGCATTCTCTATAATAGCTGCGTTCTCCATCAATCCTAAATGCCTCAACATTGCAATTCCGCTCAATAATAATGCGGTTGGGTTAGCGATATTTTTTCCCGCGATATCAGGTGCCGTTCCATGCACCGCTTCAAAAATAGAAATGTGATCGCCAATATTTGCAGAAGGCGCAAACCCAAGCCCACCAACCAATCCAGCGCAAAGATCAGAAACGATATCGCCTTGCAGATTAGTAAGAACTACCACATCAAAGGTATCTGGACGGGTGACTAATTTCATGCAAAGGTCATCTACGATCACATCGTCAGCTTTTATATCTGGATATTCTTTCGCCACTTCATTGAAGCAATCTAAAAACAACCCATCAGTCAGTTTCATGATGTTTGCCTTGTGACCACAGGTAATCCTTTTCGTTCCTTTTTTCTTTGCCATTTCAAACGCATACTTAATAACCTGTAAACTTCCGGGGCGCGTTATAAAACGGCGGCTCAATGCAACATCATGCGTGGGCATGTGCTCAATGCCGCCATAAGTGTCTTCAATATTTTCACGAACGATGGTAATATCAATTGGTATTCCTGCTTTAGAGAAAACGGTATCCACTCCATGCAAAGTCTGGAAAACACGTTTATTCGCATACGTATTCCATGTTTTTCTCGCAGTCACATTTACGCTTTTTACGCCTTTGCCTTTTGGCGTTTCCATCGGGCCTTTGAATAATAAGCCCAATTCTTCAATGGTGTGCTGTGATTCCGGCGTCATGCCATTTGAAAAGCCTTTGTCGAAAACCCATTTGCCCATATCAACATACTCATATTCAAGCGGTACTCTATTAGCATCAAAAATTTTTAACACAGCGGCCATAATTTCAGGGCCGATACCATCACCTTTTGCTACAGCTATTTTCATAAATAAATTTTATTCAATAAAAAATGGGAAATCTAAAAGCATCGTAAAAATATGGCAGAATCGTAATAGAAAACTAAATCTAAAATAATCCTTTTATCGACACTGCAATTTGTTTAATTTTATTGAAATTTGTTTCCATGGCGAGCAAAATTTCAGAAGGCGTTGAAGTGAGCGTGGAAACGTTTTACCAACCTGATTACAGCAACCCGATGTCGGGCGAGTATATGTTTGCATATCGGATCACGCTGGAGAACCATAATAATTTCCCTGTAAAATTGCATCGCCGCCATTGGCATATTTTTGATAGCAATGGTACTTACCGCGAAGTGGAAGGCGAAGGTGTTGTGGGAGTTCAGCCAACTTTAAACCCTGAAGAGCGTTATCAATATGTGAGCGGTTGCAATCTGCGCACTGAAATGGGCAAAATGCATGGCACTTATACCATGGAAAATCTCAACTCAAAAACTACTTTCGAAGTCAACATTCCTGCATTTGAAATGATAGTTCCATTTAAGATGAGCTGAGAAAAATTAATTGATCATCTCTACAATTTCACACCATTTTTTACATGCTGTATTTATTCTATCAACAAGTTCATTAAACGCTTTGCTAATTTCGCTCATCCCGTTTCTTTTTTCATTAAATTCTGGTAAAAGTGTACGGAAATTTTCCTGGTCATCATCATAAGCTATTAAGTCAAGAGAGTATTTGCATATTCTGAATAGTAAAGGTGCTCAAGGAAATCAATG
>CAIYPC010000143.1 GCA_903927975.1 uncultured Bacteroidota bacterium
TGGTGTTAATTATGCTGAATGCGATTTTTATATATGGATCGTTCAATAAATTTTCTTTCATCTCGTCATTCGTTTCCTGAAGATTTTTATTGTTCTGGATCCTGCGTTGTTCATAAGCATGATTTATAACAGAAAACACATGTGTTTTTTCTGGAAAATCATCCACGTCTGGAGGTTCTTGTTTGTCAACTTGTTTCTTTAGGAAATCATCAATAAAAAGTGAAATATCTTTTTTCTGTTCAGGCTTTTTCTGTTCTTGAATATATTGAATCATTTCTTTGAAATAGGCAGAGGAATCCATTTCTTTTTTTGCGACGATTTGAGCTGAGGAAACAGATATTGGAGCAAGTGCTGTGTAGTATTTATTTGCATCTGCGTTTGATGTTGCAAGCGCAAATTTTTCGTTTGCCTCACGTTCTTTCTGAACATCTGTTGGGTCGGGCAAAATAATATTCGGCACAACGCCTTTTATCTGCGCAGATGCTCCATTCACCCTAAACAATTTTGATGTGGTGATTTTAATATAACTGGATGCCTCTTTTTTGCTATTGTCTTTTTCAAGGTTAACGGTAGTATCGAGTGGCAATATTACTTGTCCGGTTGCTTTGCCATAAGTTGGCGAACCAACAATTAAAGCGCGGTTATAATCCTGTAATGATCCTGCAACAAGTTCCGAAGCCGATGCGCTAGAGCCATTCACCAGTATCACTAATGGACCATCATAAATAGTACCACGGTTCACATCTTTCAACGTGAACATTTTTGCATCTCTTGTTTTAATTTGAGCAACAGGTCCCGCATCAATGAAAATTCCTGCAAGCTCAACCGCTTCTTTCACTGAGCCGCCACCATTATAACGAAGGTCGAGAATCAACCCTTCAATATTTTCTTTTTTCAGTTTGATGATTTCTTTGGCAACATCATTCGCGCATCCATTCACACCTGATTCATTTGCCCAATCACTATAAAAATCTGGCAAAGAAATGTAGCCAACCGTTTTGCTTCCTTTCAATAAAAATCCTTTCACTCTATTTTCATCTTCATCTGCTGTTTCCATTTTTTCTTTATGCAGTGTTGCTTGTTTGGTAGTGCCATCAGCCTTTCTAACGGTGATGGTTACCTTATCTCCGCCCAATGCACCGAGCATCTGATTTATTTCTTCCATGCTGGCATCAGATACATCAATGGCTTCTTTGTTTTCCCATTTAATGCTCAATATTTTATCGCCTTCATTAATTTGTCCGCTCAAAAATGCCGGGCTGCCCGGTTGAAGATGTCCTATTTCCGGTTTGCCATCTTCATCTTCACTCAAAGCAAATCCAAACACGGAAGGCTTATTACCAAGCAAACTTTCAAAAGCTGTTTTCACATCAGGCGGAAAATATTCTGTATGTGGATCATAGCACGATGCAAGTGTTGCGCAATAAATGTTGCCAATAATATTTTCAATTCCCTGTGGGCTTTGCAGCACTCTTTTTATTAGTCGCTTAACAGATCGGTTTGCTTTTTTTCTGATGATTGGCTCAAGGCTGTCAATTTGTTTTTTGGAAAGTTTTTTATCGGAAGAAAGATTGTTTAAATCATGGAAAGCTTCGAGCATTGACAGTTTTAATATCTTATAAAGTTTATTGTGCGCCAATGCAATGCTCGCTGGAAAAGAACTGTCTTCGCCAACAGTGAACATTTCTTTTGCATTCAGGTTAAAAGGTCTTTTGCAGATATTGTCAACCATTGTATCAGCCTGCAATAATCTTTGTTTGTAAGTGCTGATGAGTAATTGCAAAAAAGCAGATTGATTGTTTTTTATTTCATCATCAATTTTATAGCGATAAGAAGAAAGTTTATTAATCTCTTCTTGTAGAAAAAAAATCTTTTCACCATCGAGGCTTTCTAATATGCGTGTATAAATCGCTGAAGACATTTCATCATCCAAAGGTCTTGGTTGAATATGAAATTTCTCTGCCATGCGGCTGATGAGAAATGCATCATGCACCGGCTTGTCCAGAGACTGCCCGCAAAGAGGATAGATAAAAAATAATGAAATGAAAAAGAGCGGTGTTCTTTTTTTCATAGATGGTCATTAGGGAATTAGAAAGGGAAA
>CAIYPC010000144.1 GCA_903927975.1 uncultured Bacteroidota bacterium
TCAATTTAATATTTTCATTTCTATGAGCGATTACTTTAATAACACGAATCCCGCTCAGTGTTTCTAGTATGAATCGCCAGCTAATAGCATCAAAATATGATTTTTCGGTATCTCTGGCGGTGCCGAGCAAACGATGATGGGCAAAATGTACGGTCCTGTAGAAATTGACGTCCATACCGACCAGTAAACCAAGAAAAATATTTGATAGCAGATCATTTCGCTTCCTGTCAGAAGCAAGATTGTAATGCGAGGCTTCATGAATAAATAAATGAAGAGCTGAAACTATATATCCTACCAAAAGGGCTCCAATGGGTATGATCAATAAAAAACAAGCACTCCATTTTTTTTCTGCATAAGCGGCGATTGCCAAGACAAATAGTAAAGCAAAGTATCCCAAAAAAATATCAAACCACACTATATGATAGCGCGGAGTCAGTGTTTTTCTAAAATCAAGGTAATACACCCCCTCGCTATTTACTAATTCAGCTTTATCTATGGTCTCAAAAGTTTCCTGAGTGTTAATCATCATGAGTTTAATAAAACAATCTAACAGCAATAGTAAAATAAAAAACAAAGAGCATTTTTTGTAATCAATGATTTTATGGATCTTGAATTTTAACTACTCTTATTTTTAATTTCTTTTCTAAATAAAAATTTCGCCCTAAGCGAGTGCAATACTCCAAAGTATAAGCCGGGTGCGATTCAAAATGCAATTGCTCGAAAACCACACTGTCCTTATCTGCTTTTTTCCATGGCTGATAGTATTTATACAAAGTATCGGGGACGTCGACCAGGAAACCAAGATTGCCCACGGCATAATGTCCCGAGGGCAATATAGTGGGCCCAGTACTATCAATATAAAAATTAGCACGATCGCTGTAATGCATGGGACTATACATTTCTTCGAAATAAGAAAAATGCACTTTCCCCTTTTGTTCAAAGAGCCCATACTTATAAATAGCATTACGCGGATAGCCAATCCTGTTAAAATCCTTGATCACAAATGCGTAGCTGATAAATGCAAAAAAAACTATTCCCGCAATCATATAGGCGGGCTTCAAAATTTTTTGCTGTTGCAATAAACCCAGTACCCCTATAATGACAAATGGGTAATATATATGCAGCACTCTACCAGAAAAAAGCATCTTATGGAAAAAGTAAACATACACCCCAAAGGTCAGGTAAGCAATTAGCCCGAGAAAGAGGACAAGTCTGGCTTTGGAGAAATTAATATTTAGAAATAGTAAATACCCCCCTGCAAAAGAGAGCAATAGCAGCAATATACCCCAGCATTTTTCGACAAGATAGAAATACAGAAACACATAGATAAGCCCTTCATCGAAACTCCCCCCGCTATTTACCGTGTCGGAGTATTCACCCAAAAAAGATAAATAGGATTTTTCATCTGCGAGGGTCAGGGCCTGATAGCATAATATCAGTATTAGGAAGGGAAGAACAAAAAACAACGCTTTCATTAATGCTACTTTCGGCATTTTATAATTGGAAAGTAGCAAGTATCCGAAGTTAATGAACATGAACATGAAGCATCCTAAATAATTAGTAAGTCCTATAGCAGAGAACAATCCCGCTAACATGATTTTTCGGTAACCGACATTATCTCCCAATAAAATATTTAAAGCGAGCAACTGAAACAAAAGGGCATGATCATATGGCAGAATATGCCGTGTATACATGTTGTAATTGAAAAGCGTACCTAATAGTACCACTCCTGTCAGAGCATATTCAAAGGAGAACTTGAGTTTTAGTAAAATACGGAAAAAGACATATAGTATTAGCAATGAAACAACAATATTGAACAAACCCATAAAGTATAGAATATCCGGATGCAACATGGACTTGCCCATAGATGCCGCTATTGGCAGCAAGCAAATGTATTCCATGAGACGGATCAATATTTCGGGTGGCTGCCCTTGTACACGAAACATGCAGTGCGACCATGTAGACAGATGTGTAAAATCAGCAAAATGAAGATGGATCCAGATGTATAATAGTTCATCAGTATCTTCTAAATATCCGGTACCTGCTATCGATATCCGTCCGATCAGAAGCAAGGCAAATACAGAAAGTAAGTAAATAATTTGCTTTTTACTCATTCAAGGGGTTTTAGTAAAACGGAAAGTGATTTTAATGGAGATTGTAACATGTTGTGGGGGCCGTAGCAGCTCATCCAACAATGGGGGCACTTATCTTTTTTGATCTCA
>CAIYPC010000145.1 GCA_903927975.1 uncultured Bacteroidota bacterium
AAAAGCATCGGGTAATCCTGCATTTCAGTATTCCGCATATTTTGATATGTATTTGTATGCTGCAAAAGAATTGTACTTCCGCGATTCCACGTTGTTTGTTCCACTGAGAGAAAGTTTGAAACCTGATATCAGAAAAGATTATAAAGATTTGCGATTGTTCTACAAAAAATATGAAAACCCTTTTGAACCCATCGTCACAAAGCTTTATGGAAATTATCTAAAAGCGAATCAACAGCCACAAGGCATCATGAGTTATAATGAAGTGATCGCATGGCTGATTGCTTATTGCAAGAAGTATGGGAAGGAGGCGGTCTGAATGCAAATGTGAAAATTAGCAAATGGCTCAATATGAAAATGCTAAAATCCAAATCACTAAAAGTGAAACTTCTAATGAAAGTTCCACTTAAGGTATTGAGCAATTTTCAAATTTTCACATCGAGCCATTAAAACTTGTTCTTCCACATCATGCTCTCCACCGGTTTGTTGATCTGCCCGCTATATTTAGCATCTTTCTTTTGATTATACTTCACTTCAATTTCACCAACAACAGGAAAATAAATGAGCTGACCAATGGGCATTCCTTTATAAATTTTCACTGGCTGTTTCACTGAAATCTCCAATGTCCAGTTACCGCAAAAGCCAACATCGCCTTTTCCTGCCGTGGCGTGAATGTCAATGCCCAAGCGACCTGTAGAAGATTTACCTTCCAAAAAAGGAACATGCGCATGTGTTTCTGTGTATTCATCCGTTACACCGAGATAAAAAATATGCGGATAAAGCACAAACCCATCTTCAGGTATCTCGAAATGATCGATCATGTTATGTTTCTTTGCATCGAGAATATGCTCGTTGTATGTTGCGAGCCATTTTCCTAAATGCACATCATACGAATTACTGCCGAGAGACGCACGATCGTAAGGCACAATTTTAATCGTGCCTTTTTCCATTTCCTCAAGAATTGTTTTGTCAGATAAAATCATTTCCTTTTCTCCGTTTATTTATTGAATTTGCAGAACGCCAATCGCAGGCGAATTTCGCATTTTAGTATTTTATCATGCCACTATTTTATCAACATAATATCAACGAATCAACAAAGCTTGCTGTATGGCATATTAAGGAATCAGAAGATTTTTTTCTGAAGAAAGTTTCTTTGCAGCGTAGCATCACACATCCTCACAAGCGACTACAGCATTTAGCCGGAAGATATTTGTTGCCAATTTTATATCCAGATTTTCCACTTGAAGAAATATTGATAGCAGACACGAGAAAACCTTTTCTGCAAAATGAAAAATATCATTTTTCCATTTCGCATTGCGGGCAATTTGCCGCAGCCATTGCCAGCAACAAAAGCAGGGTGGGAGTGGATATTGAAATGATAACTCCACGCATCCAAAATATTGCGCACAAGTTTTTGAACCCACTTGAAAAGGATTTTTTTAACGATGATTATAAAGATTTTTTAGATCAGTGGAACCTGAAAGACAAAGTATATACTGAATATCTAACATTGATGTGGAGCGCAAAAGAAGCGATTTATAAATGGCATGGTGATGGTGGTGTTGATTTTAGCGAGCACATTCAGCTTTTAAAATTCACGAGCATTGATAATAATGAAGAAATAAGTCTGCCATTTGTTTTCACAAAAGATAAAATCATTTCGCTTTCAGTGAATGCAAAATTTTTTGATGATCTGGTGCTTGCGTGGGTGGTGAGTTGAATTT
>CAIYPC010000146.1 GCA_903927975.1 uncultured Bacteroidota bacterium
ATGTTAAAAAGATATTGGAGCAAATAGACAAAAACAATGTTGCCGAAAGACACAAACTTTGCTTTATGAGTAAAAAAGGTTTGGAGTATATGGAAGAAAACGATAAGTTAAAAAAAGAAGTTTCCGAACTCCGCATAAAGTTAATGCTAAAGGATAAACAAGACCACAACTTAACGGTTTGTAAAATTCAATCGGACAGTAATATTCAAATCGCACAAACCGAATACATACAAATATTGCAGAAACATAACGAACTTTATCGTAAATCTATTGAGGCGAAAGATAAAGAAATTCGTAATGCCAATGAAAATATTGAGGCTCGTAACACAACAATTCGATTACTTGAAAAAGAATTGAAGCCCTATAAATGTAAACATTATTGGATTAAAGAGAGCGGTTTCCTTTGCCCTTATGTAGTAATAAAATGTACACTTTGTAACACAACAATAACAACTCACGTTAAATAATGGAAAATATAATTTGGAATCACAATACAACATTACTTGCATATATTTTACTCATAGTTTTTTCTCTTGCTATCTTAGTAAAGCAAATCTTTTGAATGAGCGAAATAGAAGATGATGAAAAAGAATTTTTTAAGTTTACTGATAAAAAACGTAGCAAAATGAAAATAATTAAATTTATATCTGGCTGTTTTAATTTATCCGAACTATCCCCTCCTATAAAGAAAGATGCTAAAGAAATGTTTGAGAAAGTAATTAAAAAGTGGAAGGACTTAAAAAGTAACTACGTTTTTGGATTAGACCCTTACCAATCGAGTGGTGCTGAAAACGGAATTTTATTTTGTCATTATTTTTCTCGTCCAGAACCAAAAGAAGAAAAGGCTGTTGTATATCCGAAAGGGATAAAAAAGTACAGCGAAAGCGTTTTTGAAATAGCAACATTTGACAACTTTCCATACGATAAATGGGTTGCATATTGCATAAAAAGAGGTATGCACATAACAGAGGTAGAAAACACGAAAGGCGAGGTATTTAAGGTGGGTAAATATAAAACACTAACAATAATGGGGAAAGATTATAACGATTGTTATGTAACAGGATTTTGTGTAGCATCACCTTATTTACTTTGTCAGTTTGATTGCGTAGAAAGCGGAGCTTCCTCAACAGCGAACATAGAGTATATTACCAAACATACATTTAATTCTTTTTTACAATGACAGAACAACAGATTTTATTGGCTTATATTGCGCTTGGATGCGGAATTGCTTTGGTGATTGGATTGGTGGTGGCTTTGGTACTTATGTATCGTAAGGGAATGAAATTATATAACGTACACCGTACATACATAAATAATGTAGATAAAAATAATGTAGAGTATATTGATTCGGTAAGAAAAAAAGTTGAAGATAATGATAAAAAATTAAGAGATGAATTTCAAGAAATGTTTTTATCTCAACACAAATTTACACAAGGTATATTAGAAAAGCATACCGAAGATTTTAAAAACGTGCCTAGCCAAGAACACGTTGAGGAACATTTCTCTAAATCATTTGACCGTATCGAAGCACTCGAACAACTTAACGAACAAAAACAAAAGTCTGCTAAAAAAGCATTGGATAAGTTTAACAAAAATAAAGTAACTAAAACTAAAAAGAAATGATTGCACAAATCAAAGACAGATTCTACAAAGTAGTGATGAACGCTTCGTTAAACAGTCAGATAACTCACATAGAAGCACTTTGGTTATACTTTGTTAGAACTCACTACATAACTGCTATTATATCGTTTGTAATTGGGATTATTTTAGGTTGGTGGTTATGAAAAACAAACAATTACACAAACGTACCAACAAATACAAAATTATGGGTAAACTTAAACTTTTTACTAAAAACCCATACCCTA
>CAIYPC010000147.1 GCA_903927975.1 uncultured Bacteroidota bacterium
AACCTTCGCACCAGTAACCACATTCAGCAAATTGCCAGGCTTGTTCATATTAAAAACAATGATTGGTAAATTGTTTTCCATACAAAGGGTGAACGCTGTCATATCCATCACACGCAAATTTTTTGAGATGCATTCTTGGAAAGTGACCACATCAAACTTTTTTGCAGTGCTATCCTTTTCAGGGTCTGCGGTATAAATGCCATCCACGCGAGTTCCTTTCAAAATTACATCTGCACTAATTTCTATGGCACGCAAAGAGCCTGCGGTATCTGTTGTGAAATATGGATTGCCCGTGCCTGCTCCAAAAATCACGACTCTGCCTTTCTCAACATGGCGAATCGCACGGCGACGTATATACGGTTCTGCAACCTGCTCCATTTTAATAGCGCTTTGTAAACGCGTGTAAACACCAATCTTTTCAAGCCCAGCCTGCAATGCCATTCCATTAATCACTGTTGCAAGCATGCCCATATAGTCCCCATGTGCACGCTCAATGCCGGTCTCTGCTTCATTCATGCCACGGTAAATGTTGCCTCCGCCAATAACAATAGCAACTTGCACACCAAGGTCAACAATGCTTTTAATGTCTTGTGCATATTGTGCAATAACTGCATTATCAAAACCAAAACTTTTATCGCCCATCAAGGCTTCGCCGGAAAGTTTTAAAAGAATTCGTTTGTACTTTGGTAGCATGTGGTAAAAAGGAATTTTTTATTTTTTGTAACAAGCACTCACTTGTAACTTTTGGTTTTCTATTCAGCGCTTCACAAGTTGGCAAAAAATTCAGATCAAAAACACTCCTCACTTATTTCGATTGCAAAGAAAAGGTTTTTGCATGTTATTTCTCTCAATGAAAAATTATGAACCACGATTTTAATCTGATTCGCCTGAAACCGATCTCGAATTCTCGTAGATCAACTTTTATTCTTCTCTCTGTGTTCCTCTGTGCAAATCTCCGTGCCCCTCTGTGTCCAAAAACAAAAAAGGAGAGTTAAACTCTCCTTTTAAAATTTTTATTATCCTAGTTGCACCCGCTTGAACTCTGATACTTTCACATCAGCGTCCACACTTTTCAGATAGTCTGCAACCGTTTTAGAAGCATCTTTCACAAAAGGCTGTGCTAATAATGTATTCTCTTTAAAAAATGCATTGAGTTTACCAACCGCAATCTTATCAATCATCTCATCAGGCTTGCCTGCCATTTTGGGATCGTTCTTGATTTGCTCAGTAACAATTGCTTTCTCTCTTTCTACCACATTTGCGGTAATTGAATCTGGCGAAACTGCCAATGGGTTCATTGCTGCAATCTGCATCGCAATATCTCTGCCTGCATCCAAAATCGCACCGCTGTTCTTTGTCAATCCAACTAAAACACCCATTCTGTTTGCACCATGAATATATGCCGCAACACCTTCAGCAGAAATTTTTTCAAACCGGGACAAATGGATTTTCTCTCCGATTTTCGCAACCTGATCATTGATTTTATCAGCAACAGTTGCTCCGTCCAATTGAAGCGCCATCAATTCTTCTAATGAATTTACATTGCTCTTAATGCCAGCATCCATAATTGATTGAGCAAACACTACAAACTCAGCATTCTTTGCAACGAAATCAGTTTCGCATGCAAGCGTTATGATAAAACCTGTTTTATTATCAGCCGTTGTTTTTGCAATGATGACACCTTCTTTTGCTTCGCGATCGCTGCGGAGTGCCGCAACTTTCTGTCCTTTTTTGCGGAGGTAATCAATTGCTTTTTCAAAATCGCCATCGCTTTCAACAAGGGCTTTGCGGCAATCCATCATGCCGGCTCCCGTTGTTTGGCGAAGCTTATTAATTTCTGCAGCAGTTATTGTTGCTGTTGACATAATATTTAAATTTAGAATTACTCAATTGCTCACTGTGAAAATGACTCAATTGAGTCATTGAGCAATTTTCACATTTATCTTGATGATGTGCGCTTTGGAGAATTTGGCATACGGCGTTTTGGCTGATTTCCGCCTCTTCCACCACCTGCACCGCCTCTATTATCGCCAGCACCACCACCGCCGCCACGACGTGCACGTGCAGCTTCTGATTCAGCTTCAGCCTGCAAACGAGCCGCTTTCTTTTCATTATCATCTGTAGCCACATCTTCCACTTCTTCTTCTTTAGCGGCTTGTCTTTCCGCCAATCCTTCTGCAATTGCAGCTATGATATAATTAGAGATAATAGCGATAGATTTTGTTGCATCGTCATTTGATGGGATTGCAAAATCAACTTTATTAGGATCACAATTGGTATCAACCATACCGAAGGTTGTGATGCCAAGGCGTTTTGCTTCTGCCAATGCAATATGCTCATGACCGATATCGATAATGAACAGCGCAGCAGGAACGCGACCAAGTTGCGCAATACCACCAAGCACTTTTTCCATTTTATCTTTATCGCGCGCAAGCGTCAAACGCTCTTTTTTAGTGATGTTATCGAAAGATCCATCATTCAACATTTTTTCAATGCTCTGCATTTTCTTCACGCTCTTACGAACCGTGTTGAAATTTGTGAGCATGCCACCGAGCCAGCGCTCAGTAACGAAAGGCATATTAATCTTTTTTGCACTTTCGGTAACGATTTCTTTTGCTTGCTTTTTAGTGCCTACAAACATTATCTTCTTACCACTTTTTGCAATTTGTTTCAATGCAGAAGCCGCTTCTTGCAGGCTTTCCACAGTTTTATTCAGATCAATGATATGGATACCTTTCTTTTCAGCAAAAATGTATGGCAACATTTTAGGGT
>CAIYPC010000148.1 GCA_903927975.1 uncultured Bacteroidota bacterium
AAGAAGAAATAAGTTGTGAAATGGCACTTGGGTTATGATTGACTCTGTGATTATCTGAAGAAAACGATAATCAGGATTTTGCAAGGGATCGACGCCTAAAGATTGAAGAAAAAGATTTGCTTCTTTTTCGTTTATCCACGTCCCGAAATCTAAAATGAGATTATCAGTATCAGTCATAATGTCGTCTTCCTAATAATGAAATATCGTGTTCAATTTCAATCCTTTTTACTTGAAACCCTTTTTGTACCCATGTAGCATATTCATCATACCATTTTTCTGACCAAGCAAAGTCGGTGTAGTTTTCAAAATATTTCTTTCCATCGTCGAAGTCCGGTGGACGCATCGAAAATTGCATTTTCCATGTGTTCCTTTCAGGTAAGATTAGCCATACCTCTTCATGTTCTGAAAGAGGAAATAAAAAATCCTCACTTAATATCCCCGCCACAACTAATAGTGGATCTGCGCTAATATTTTCCGAGCGCAATTCTAAATGCCTCACAAGTTTAACTAAATCGTGATTTGCAGTTAAAATCCCTGCCGTGAACCCAGTTTGTTTAATAAGAGGAAAGAGTATTGTGTTGAATTCAACAACTCGGCTAAAGCCGTGTGCCCCTGTTTTTGCAAAGGTAGATTTGCCCACACCGGGTGGACCGATAAGCCAAGTCAATCTTTTCATAAAATTCCTTGAACTATTGAACCATCCTTTACATCCTTCCACATCGGATGATTAGGTGCGTTCTGCCTTTTGAATTTAACCCCTTTTCGAAACCACACTGTTGCCCATGCTCGTCTTGGTAATTTTGTCAAATTCTTAGCAGATGCATGAAATGTACATGGATGAAATAGTAGGGCATCACCGGGATTAAGAATCGGTTGAACAATATTAAAATCCTTTTGTACGAATGAAAAGCCGTTCCCATCCTGGCTTTTTCCCGTGTGCAGATTAATTGAAACTAAAGATCCTGATAAGTGAGATCGAGGGGCAATCATGAGCGCTCCATTTTCTTTTGTGCATTTGTCAAAGGCTATCCAGCATGTAACCCCGTCTGAGTTATCTAATGGAAAAAAAGGCATATCCTGATGCCAATGAAAATCACCTTGATTTGGTTGCTTCATGAACAAAATTTCCTGAAAAAGCAACCAGTCGTTAGACTCCTCTCCAAATAAGATATGCTTTAATATTTTACAATTCTCTTTCTCAGGAAACTCTTCCCACCTCCATGGGTTTAGCCATTGAGTCATAATAGAAGAAAGAGGAGGAGTATCCTCTGGAGGTTCATTGTGCGTAAATAATATTTGGGTAGACGGATTTCGGTTTGATTTGATTAATTGTTCAAATGTATTAGTGACAGAAGAAATAAGAGTGGAAGGCAAAAGATCAGGTATTAAATCCCAACCTTCACGCAATAGATGTTTCTGTCTAAACGCTTGTATTTCCCTTTTCATATAGTAACCCATTTATCCAAAGACAATCCATTTCAGTTTCCAAAAGCAAATTCATAGCTGCATCAATGTCATTTACAAGCGGCTTGCCTTTTAGATTCAAGGAT
>CAIYPC010000149.1 GCA_903927975.1 uncultured Bacteroidota bacterium
AAAAATAAAATACAATGAAATATTTCTTATCAGGTTTTATTACCACTGCTCTTCTTACAATTTCAACTTGCTTATTAAACGCACAAGGCACAAGCGGTTTTCATGTTGCCAGCACTTTTCACATTGCAAGCAGCGGCGGTTGGGATTATATTGCTGTTGGTCCTGGCAATAACAGAGTGTACGTGAGTCATGGTTCACAAGTGAACATTCTGAACGAAGAAAATGGAGATTCTGTTGGTATTATTCCCGGAACAACGGGAGTGCATGGGATTGCGTTTGTCCCTTCGACCAATAAAGGATATACGAGCAATGGCAGATTGAATAATGTTACGGTCTTCGATTTAAAAACAAATCAAATCATTTCACAAATTGCAACTGGGAAAAATCCTGACGCTATTATGTATGATGATTTTTCAAAAAAAATAATTACTTGCAATGGTGGCAGCAAAGACCTTTCTGTGATTGATGCAGCAACAGATAAAGTGGTTGCAACAATTCCTGTGAGCGGGAAACCAGAGACCGCTGTTTCAGATGATGCTGGAAAAATTTACGTGAACATTGAAGACAAAAATCAAATTGATGTGATTGACATTGCTGCTAGCAAAGTTGTGGCAAGCTGGAGCATTGCACCTGGCGATGGACCAACAGGATTAGCAATTGATATAAAAACAAAAAGATTATTTGCGGGATGTGATAAATTATTGCTCGTTATTAATGCCGAGAGTGGAAAAATTGTTGACAAACTGCCAATAGCAAACGGATGCGATGGCGTTGCTTTTGATAATGGTTTGAAATATGTGTTTGCATCATGCGGCGAAGGAAAATTAAGCATTATAGAAGAATCGAGTGCTGATAAATTTACAGTGATTGACAATGTAGAAACGAAAAGAAGCGCAAGAACAATTGCGATTGATGAAACAACACATCAAGTTTTTTTGCCTGCTGCCGATACGCAACCGGGCGCCGCAGGAGAGAGACCGCACATGGTGCCGGGAACTTTTCAAATACTGGTAGTGAAAAAATGAACAAGCTGATTCATAAATCTTGAAGGCGATAAAATTTTCAAAGGATGTTTTAAACCCTTCAAGGTTTTGTACACTCACATTTCAACTCAGCATTTTATTTAATGAAAAGATATTCATTCTTCTATTATTCATTGCAAGCATCGCAGTTAATGCTCAAACAAAAGCACCAGTTGCTGTAGCAACTGCATTTGCAAAACAATTTCCCGATGCTACAAATGTGAAATGGGGAAAAGAAAATGCAAAAGAGTATGAAGCGAATTTTTTATTGAAAGGCATGAAGATGTCCGCCAATTATGATTTACAAGGCAACTGGAAAGAAACCGAAACTGAAATTGCCGTGAAAGATTTGCCGGAAGCAGTTATGAAATCTATTCATGAAAAATATTCCAGCGCAATTATTTCTGCCGCAGATAAAATTGAATGGGAGAAAGAAAGAAGTTGAATTGTGGGAAGATGGAAGGTTTGTGAAGTGAGATTGAAATGAGTTGTTCAGAAATGCTGTAGGGACGAAATGAAATTCATTCAGGTTCTTTAAAAATATATTGTTCTTGATAATTAATCTCAAATTTTTCGAGGAACAGTCTGTATTCGTTTAAAAATGTTTTCTTTTTATGATGCTCCTTTTGATTTTCAATGTAATCAATCACATTTTTTATCTGCGACTTTGAATAAGAAAAAACACCGTAACCTGATTGCCATTCAAATCTTGATTTTGTCAATTTGTTATCATTGATCCATTTTGATGAAGTAGCTTTCAAATCTTGCATCAGATCTGCAATTGATTGTGTGGTGTGAAATCCAATAAACATGTGAAGATGGTCGGTGCAACATCGAAATTTAGTGCTATCGGCACGATACAATGAGTGATGCAAAGTATCGTTTTTGCTTAGGGTCGCAAATTGCGTCCTCCAATTTTGTAATCCCCTGCAATCATTTCAAACATAAAATCTTCCAGAAATCGATTTATGTTTTGTCTACTGACTCTTTCAATCATTTAATTTCTACTTTGCTTACTTCATCTCATTCTTAAACAACAATCTTATCAAACTCGGTAGTACAATCAATAATAATGGCAATGCCCCGATGAAGCCGCCGATGACGGCGATGGCGAGTGGCTGATGCAATTGTGCGCCAGTGCCAATCCCAAGGGCAATTGGTAATAAAGCGATGATGGCGCCGAGTGCAGTCATGAGTTTTGGACGCAATCGTGTGGATATGGAATAAATAATTGCCTGATCAACATCGCTGGATGTTTTAAGCGACTCTCGAAATTGTAAAAATGTGAAGATCGCATTTTCACCGATGATGCCGACAATCATTATCAAACCTGTATATGAGCCAATGTTGAGCGGTGTTTTAGTGAGATACAATGCGATATAAGAACCCGCGATGCCAAGTACGGATATTAATAAAATCAGAAAGGCGACTCGAAAATCTCTGAATAAAAATAATATTACACCGAAAACAAGCAGGCTTGATGCGATGAGGATCATGAGCAATTCTTTGAACGATTGCTGCTGCTCAGCATAAGTGCCACCATACACAACCGCATAGCCTTGCGGCAATATGAGCTTTGCCGAAATTTCTTTTTGAATGTCTTTCATCACGCTACCCAAATCGCGGTTTTCCAGACGTGCGGTGATAACACCCATCGACTGCAAATCTTGTCTTTGAATTTCTGCGTCGCCGGAATTTACATGCACATTTACCAATTCACTTATCGGTTGTAGTTTACCGTTAGGAAGAAAAATTGGCAACTTATTAATGTCTGCAACACTCAAAGAACGATTATTGGGATAAACCAGACGGATATTCGTTAGCTGCTGTCTGTCATAAACAGAGCCTACCAGATTTCCTTCGAGCGCACATTGCAATTGAAACTGAAGATTTGCTGGCGTGATGCCGAATTGTGCAAGTCTTGAATAATTCGGCTCTATATCAACCGAGGGACCAGCAATAACAACGCCATTAAAAACATCAGCGGCACCTTCCACTTTTGAAATAATATCCGCTGCTTGTTTTGAAAGTTGTTGCAATGTTTGTTGATCATCACCAAAAATTTTTACTTCAACAGGTTGAACAGAAGTCATCAAATCGCCGAGCATATCTGTAATCACCTGACCAAAATCTAATTGTAGCATCGGTTGGGCGGCAGTTATTTTCTTTCGTATATCATCACTTACTTCATCGGTTGTGCGTGTACGTGATTTTTTTAGCTGAATGAGATAATCGCCTTTATTTGGTTCTGTAATAAAAAAACCCATTTCTGTTCCCGTTCTCCGCGAATAGGTTTCCACTTCAGGAACCTGTAGTATTATTTTCTCTACTTCGCGCATCATTCGATCGGTCTCTTCCAATGAAGTGCCTGCTGGCGAATGATAATCCAAAACAATGCTGCCTTCATCCATATCTGGCAAAAAGCCAGTTTCTAATTTTGGAAGAATAAAATAAATGGATGCGCCGAAAGCAAGAAGGATAATAAAACTGATAAATGGTCGGAGAATGAAAAATTTTACCCAACGTTGGTTTGGAGCAGCTTTGAGCTTTGAGCTTTGAGCTTTGAGCTTTTTGGAAAACAATATATATATAACGGGCAGGCATATCCAAGTTACAAAGAACGAACAGACAAGCGTAATGATCATTGTGTTTGTCATCACATTAAAATAAGCGCCGGCAACGCCGCTCATTAATGCGAATGGAACAAAAATCACGATGGTGCTTAATGATGAACCAACCATTGCAGGAAATAAATAATGAATGGCTTTTTGCACCAATGTTGTTGTTGGCTCTTCGGGATGTTCTTCATG
>CAIYPC010000150.1 GCA_903927975.1 uncultured Bacteroidota bacterium
TACCTAAGCTTTGCATAATTAATTAGTTATTTCTTAAAAATTTAAAGAATACATTTATGTTAAAGCTAGCTCCGTTATTTTTGATTTTGACAGTTGCATTAGGAATATTTTGTTTGTCCGCAACATCAGTTCTTCCAAAAATATTTTTCTTTTCATCTCTGATGGTTCTGTTTCTTTCTTTGTTGGGAAGAAAAAGAACAGCATAATTAGTTGTTGATCTAAATCAGAAGACGTTAAAAAAGCGTTGTGAATTTAAATTCACAACGCTTTTGTTTTTATAAAATCAGCTTACCAAAGCTATGCTGTAAATTGAGGGAATTTTTCAGTTTTCCCAGTTGCAGAAATTGCAGTTTCAGATAATTCACCTTGATCAGGATAAGCAGAAGTGCCATGTTCCCAAACGTCCAAGCCCCCAACGCCTACTTCCCCTGGTCCTTCAACGCGCAAGTTCCATGGATGAGGTAATTGTCTTATCAACCACATCATTGCGAATGCAACTGCAAAAGTAGCAATGGTGATTGTTGCACTACCTATTAGTTGTGCTTTAAGCACAGAGGTTCCGCCGCCATAAAACAATCCGGCAACAGGGCTTGAATTATCAGCGCCTGCGGCTGCGCTCGCACCAAATTTTCCTGAAGCAAAGAACCCTAATGAAATGGTTCCCCATATACCGCAAAATCCATGAACTGGAACTGCGCCGATAGGATCATCAATTCTTAAATATTCCAACAAGTATAATCCATAAACTACCACTACGCCTGCAACAAGACCGAGGCAAATTGCACCGGCAGGGTCAACCCAATAACAAGGGCATGTTATTGCAACAAGACCTGCGAGAAAACCATTGGTAGTAAGACCAAGATCAAATTTGCCTTTTGTTGGACCTGTCCATAATCCTACCAGCATTGCTGCCATCCCACCTCCGCATGCAGCAAGGGTTGTGTTTGTGGCAACGCGACCAATACCTTGCGCGTCCATTCCTGAAAGTGTGCTGCCCGGATTAAAGCCATACCATCCAAACCATAATATGAAGCCACCTACTGCGGCAATCGTTAGGTTATGAGGTGCCATAGGTCCTCCACCATCTCGTTTAAATATTCTTCCAAGTCTTGGTCCCAGGACTATTGCTCCGGCTAAGGAAACCATACCACCAATAGTGTGAACCACAGTTGAGCCTGCAAAGTCGCGGAATCCCTGACCTAAAGAGGCAAAGAAATTGCCTGTGGTTCCCATCACAGCCAGCCAGCCATCCGGGCCCCATGCCCAATGTCCGATGATTGGATATATGAAACCTGTAACACCAATGCTATAAAGAATATCGCCACGGAAGCCAGTGCGACCGATCATCGCGCCAGAGGTAACTGTTGAGCATGTGTCTGCAAATGCAAACTGGAATATCCAGTGTGCAATTACGGGAACGCCTGTCGTTAGGTAAGAACCGCTTGCGAGCCCGCCATCTGAATCTGCGCCTGTTAGGAAGAACCAATGATAACCGATAAACCCGTTACCATGGCTAAACATGAATGCATATCCAAAAGCCCAAAATAATAGGCCACATAGGCATGTATCAAAAATACATTCCATCAACACATTCACTGTTTCTTTTGCGCGGGCAAAACCTGCTTCAAGCATGACAAATCCTGGTTGCATGCCAAACACAAGAAATGCCGCAACTAATGTCCATACAGTGTTGATAGAGTTCATCATGCTGGTTTCATGTGCAGTGTAAGCAGGTGCTGGGGTTCCTTGCGCATGAACTGGGGTGCCCCCAATTATTGCAGGCAAAAAGCCCATTGCAAGCAGAACAAGAAATAATCCGATTAATTTTCCACCGAACATGCTGAGCCAGAAACGCCATTTTTCGGCCTTTGTCATTTTAATAGGAATTGAGGGAGCCTGAATCCCGTTCCTTGCAGTAATTAGTCTTGATAAAAGCATTGTGTTGAGTTTTTGGTTTTAAAATTGGTTTCCTGCAATATTTTTAGAAATGATATACCACCGCCAACAAAGCACTGACAGTTGATTTAGTTGTTGTGCCATCTGATTTATAAAAGAAATTTTTTGAACCATCATCAAGCCTCAATTCTGGAATAATGGTCAGGTTCCCTACCTTATATATTCCTGAGAGCGTCAAGTCAAAAACATTTAGTCCCGAGCCTATCCCATCTAAATCATAGATTTTAATGTTGTGCTTATCTGAAAAATATTCACCTCTTAGTGTAAGACCAAAAGTTGAGGTAGGATCAAAATTTAAATAAGCCGCAGCACCCCACCAGCTTCCACTTCTGTCTGGTATAGATGAACTTATTGCTTGTACAGTTCCATTCAACCCTATACCGAACTTGCTGCTGATCGTTCCGTTAATAACAAGATCGAATTGCTGTAAGCCTTTATATAAAGTGTACCCTGGTGCTATAATGGTATCTTGGTTCACGCCGCCATAACCTTGATAATTCAAGAATGCTTTCAGCTTGCCATCTTTTGTACCAGTGCTGAACTGTGCTATCAAAACTTTTGTTGAAGCAGTTGTGGTTGAAAAATCAGTTGGGTTTGCAACGCCAATCATGAATGCAGTTGTTGGGCTAAGTGTAACATCAGCTTTTAAGCCTGTATGAAAGAATGGGCCAAATGAGAACATGTAATCCATGCTATAGTTCCTGTTTGCAAATGCATCAAGTACTTCGTAGCCAATATGCGTTCCCCATTTTCCCATCGTCAATTTTATGGCTGATGTTGCTTGATATGTTACGAATAATTGTTTCACTGCAAAAAGGGTTGGGTGGGCTGCATCATTATAAGAAAATTCTTCAGCTCTTCTTCCAAATCCCAAATCTACAGTAGCTCCTACTTTGCCAAAACTGTGGTCGCCTCTTATTGAGGCCATGCCGAGTTCAAATGAGCTTTGCGAATTGGTGAAGCTGGTGTAGTTGTTGGTCCCATATTTTGGGTTTGAAAAATTGAACCTGTAATAGCCATCCACTGAACCCGTAATAGTAATTGGCGGTGGTGCTTTTGCAGGTGAATCGACCGCTGGTTTTGCCATAACGGAATCTGTTTTTTTAGCTGCGGAATCCGTTTGTGCGATTGCGTTAATAAATA
>CAIYPC010000151.1 GCA_903927975.1 uncultured Bacteroidota bacterium
GTTGCGTATTCCACCCAATCCGATCACTCATTCCATTTTAACCGATCAGTCGTTCCGTTTTAAGCGATCAGCCATTCCATTTTAAGCGATCAGCTATTCCACTCTTACCGATCACCCGTTCCACTCTTACCGATCAGCATTCCGCTCTTACCGATCACTCGGTCAAAAGCGATACTTTTTTCTTTGGCCTCTCCTTTTTCATGGGGGAGGGCGGCCCGTAAAGAGTGGGCTGAAAGATGACGGTTTTTATGCTGTTTAAAATATTTATTTTCGCTTGGCTCATTCAGTAGTATTTTCCCTCATGCAACTTAACAAGGAGATTGCATGAGTAAACCGAGGATACTAATGAGAGACATCAAAAGAATTCTATATATGAATCTGGCAAAACAGGTTCCTCTTAGAAAAATCGCTGACAGAACGGGAATTCCATATTCCACCGTCTACGACAACGTAACGCTGGCAAAGGCCAAAGGGCTTACTTGGCTCCAGATAGATGCCATGAGCGAAGAGGCTTTAGAACGCGTGTTGTCCACCCACGACAAACAGCGCCCCATGCCAGATTGTGCCTACATTGAAAAGGAACTAAAACGACCAGGGGTTACGCTGCAGCTCCTTTGGTTGGAGTACAAGGAGGCTAATGCTAATGGTTATCAGTACAGCCGTTTTTGCGAACTTTATGAGGTTTGGTGTAAACAACACGATGTTTATACGCCTATGCATCACAAGGCTGGAGAAGAACTTTTTGTTGATTATACAGGCGACAAAATCCCCTACATTTGCTTAGAGACAAACGCGCAGAAAATGGCAGAGGTTTTTGTTGCTGTGCTGGGGGCTTCCGATCGCATTTACGCGGAGGCATCTAAATCTCAACAGCTATCTTGCTGGGTTGAGTCCAACATTAATGCTTTTGAATACAACGAGGGTGTTACAGACCTCTTGGTGCCAGACAATCTGGCATCCGCGGTGACAAAGGCTAACCGCTATGAACCTTCCATCAATCAAACTTACAAGGCAATGGGGAGTCATTACGGCATCTTTGTATGTCCTGCAAGGGTAGTCAAACCAAAGGACAAATCAAAGGCCGAACTAGGCGTTGGGGCAGTTCAACGGGAAGTGATGGCACCCTTGCGTGACCGGACATTTTTCGGGTTGCATGCCCTTAATCAGGCTATGCGAGAACGTTTGTCGGTATTAAACAATCGTCCATTTCAAAAACGACCAGGATCCAGAGAGAGCTTCTACCAGGAAATTGAGAAAGCTGCCCTCAAACCACTGCCAGCAACCCGTTATAGTTATAGGAAATGGGAAGTGGGCCTGCGTATCGGACAGGACCACCATGTTCTCATCGATCAACACAGCTACAGTGCTCCTTATAAATTGGCATATACGAAGGTGGATGCAGCCATGAACCTTAATACGGTGGAGATTTGCTACAAGGGAGAGGTCGTCTCTAGGCATGCCCGTAGCTATGTTGTCGGCGGGAGGACAACCCTCGCCGAACACATGCCACCTAAATATCGGCATTTTTTCGAATCTTATGACAAGGAGAAATTGCTAATTAGGGCGCAAGATGTCGGCGAAAATGTCTTCAAATGGGTGCAGATAGTCTTCGACCTCAAAGGAAGACCACCAAAAACCGTGTGCAATACCGTACAGGGAGCCTTGTCTCTCGTCAGAGAGTTTGATGAACTGAGGCTCGATAGTATTTGTGCACGCGCAATTCTTTTAAAAATCCACTCCTACAAGTCCTTGAGATCAATGTTGATCAACGGGGCCGACAATCTACCGCTACCTATTCAAGGTAGCGTAGATAGTCATTTACCTCAGTGTCACGAAAATGTGCGTGGTGCCGAGCATTTTGCATAAATCATTTACTCTAAAGGAAAACAACATGATGTTACATCCTGTTTTAGAACAACTTAAAGCATTAAAATTGGAAGGAATGCTTGCAGCTCTGGAGGGGCAAAATGCACAACCAGACATAAAAAAACTAACCTTTGAGGAGCGCCTTGGATTGCTTGTGGAAAGGGAAGCGTCTCTCCGTGAAAACAAGCGAGTAAAAAGGCGTCTGGAAGTAGCTAAATTAAAGACACCAGCGTGCTTTGAGGATATCAACTACAAAGCGGCCAGAAAGCTAGATAAATCGTTGGTTGGCGCTCTTGAAGACTGTCAGTGGATTCGCGAACATCGCAATATCCTCATTACAGGCGCTACGGGTACGGGTAAGACGTTTCTCGGCGAGTCATTTGCTCACAAGTCGTGCTTAAGGGGGTTCAGTGCGTTAAGTTTGCGGTTACCGCGGTTTCTCGATGAACTGGTACAAGCCAGGGCTGAAGGATGTTATACAAAACGCCTTCTGGCGATATCTAAGATAGACGTTTTGTGTCTTGATGATTTTGGCATTTCGCCATTTACTGACCAAACACGTCGCGATTTTCTGGAAATCCTCGACGACAGATACAAAAAGAAATCCACCATTATCACTAGTCAACTCGATGTTAAACTATGGCACACAGCCATAGGTGATGCCACGTTGGCCGATGCCATACTGGATCGCGTGGTCCACAACTCTTACCGCTTCGCCCTTGAGGGACCCACCATGAGGAAAGAAGAATCAATCAAAAATACCCCCATAAAGAGTGCTTAAAATTACGAGGTTAAAACATGAGCGTTATGACTTTTGAACAACAAATAGCCCTGCATCTTCATTTTCTGCAGCAAACAGGTCTCGAGGTAAAGAGCTTAATCATCGACTCATCGGAATTCATCCGTAGTCGAACAAATGGAAAGATGGGGCGTGGAGAATATGCCTACAAGACAGTTTCAAGAAAACTGAACAACGGCATGACAGGACTCATGACCTGGTGCCGCAGTGAAAACGGACAAATTCAAACATATAAAACATATGGACATCCACCACGAGAAGATAACCAAAAAACAATGTCTTTTGGAACATCACCGTCGATGGCCTGCCCAGCATTAACAGAAGGGCGAAAATATATGGGGATCGACACGACAAAAATACAGCGTTTTTGGGACCTCTCCTCACCAGAGGGGGTATCGGATTACCTAATACGAAAGAGGGTAGGGTCACATCGCATTCGGTTTCGAGAAAATCACTACGGGAAAGTGGCTGTTATACCCATGACAGACATTCATGGGTGCCTCCAAGGCTATCAAATTCTCAATGCAGATGGGTCCAAGGTGTTTGCCAAAGGCATCCATTTAACGGGGCTATTCCATCGGCTTACCGACCTGATCGATAATGTAGCCATTGGCATTGCTGAGAGCTATGTGACGGCAGCCACCTGCCACGCACTTTTGCCAATGCCCATGGTAACGGCATTTACCGGCGACAATATGCAACATGTAGCCGCAGCGCTGAGAGGACATTACCCTAACAGCCCCCTAGTCATATTTGCCGATAATGACAGTCACCTTGCTGAGAACAAAGGAATGCTCAACGCTGCTAAAGCCCTTGAAAAGGCTAAGGGAAATGGCATTAGCTTGGCGCCAAGCTTTAACAGGAGTCCAAAGGTGCGGAATTGCTCCGATTGGAATGATCTTGTTCGGGAAATTGGATTCACTAATGCATCAGAACAAATGTGGATGCAACTAAAGCAAACAAAAGATGACAGGATTTTAACATTCTATATATGAATGGCAAATAAACATAGAGTTTAAAATAAAAATACAATAAACTAGGGAGACTTTGTCCACGGAACGAACCTCCCTAAACTAAACTAGGAGTAATACTAACGAATTAGCCATCGAAATGACATCGGAACGGAAAGTTTGGCGTCATCGGAACGACATCGAAAGGTGATCGGTAAGAGTGGAACCGATGATCGGATAAAATGGAATATGCAGTGGGTCGTTCTTCGTGATGTTTACCAGGGCTCATGTAGACCCTCATTTGCAATGCTCCGTGTTCCGGCCAAATTATATAGATTAGCAACTTAGATAAAGTTAAATTAATATCTATTAACTGCATATAAATGATGGCCTGTTTTTTCCAATTATTTCAATTACACTATTCCTCTAGGCTGTCTCGATCAACCATTCATTTGTGTGATGACTCAGGGATTAGATCTAATGGTGGCAAATGGGGCCCAGTTTCTTTTATATCTTCTAAAATATTTTCCCAGTATTTTTGCTCTTTAGTGTTTCCTATAGATTTATAAAGCCCTTTTAATAGTTCAACCCCTTCAACATAACATGTAGTTTTTATTGCCTCTTTGACAAGTAATATTGCCTGTTCTTCTGTTAA
>CAIYPC010000152.1 GCA_903927975.1 uncultured Bacteroidota bacterium
ATTAATAATGAGGGAACGTTTATAATATTTTCTTGCCGATTGATTTTTTTATGGCGATGGCGAGAAATCCAAGAGCGAGAAAAACAATTAATAAAATTCCTGCATGCAAAAACATTTTTGCATAGCCAAGAATATTCACATCAATAAATGGATATGGATAGAACATGGAGAGCGACCCGTAAATCAAAACCCATATCAAATATATAGCAGGATATACAAGCCAATTCACCGCAACAAGAAATCTCAATTTTTCTCTCGGCACAAAAATCAGCCAATAAATTACATAAAACAACGGCACAATGCTGTGCAAAATATTATCTACAATAAATTGTAAACCTTCAGGCGACCAAAGTTTTCGGAGTATAAGATTATATGTAACGCCAACAACCACTATATAAACAGCAATCGCAGTTTGGGTACTGATTTTTGCAAAAAATATTCCTGATGCAGACGAGGGTTTTAATAAAATAGAACTCAGGCTTATTGCAACAACAATATTTGTGAGAATGGTGAAGTAGCTAAAAAATCTAATCGTTCCTTCTGTAGCTGACAATCCAAGATGTTGCCAATTTGTTGTGTTGATATAAAATTGAAGCACCACTGCCGTCCATGCGAGCACAGCAATCGACAACATAAAAAGCAATTGCATTTTGGATGCCTTCTTTTCCATGAGTGTGAGTTTAATAAAAAAAACGAATGGAAAAGGTTTATATCGCAAATGAAAAAACCCGAAAGGTTTATTAAATATAATAAAACCTTTCAGGTTCACTAACTATTTTTTCTTGAATTTTTCTATCTCACAAATCAAAATAATCCTTCCATCCTATTTCAATTTTGCTAGCGATTCTTTAATTCTCGCCCATGCTCTTTGAATATTTTCAGCACTATTAGCGAATGAAAAACGAACGCATTTCGGATCGCCGAATGCATCGCCCATCACAGATGAAACATGCGCATTGTTCAATAAGTACATAGAAAAATCAGCAGAGTTGCTAACAATTGTTTGTCCATCTGATTTGCCATAATAAGAAGACACATCAGGGAAAATATAAAATGCACCTTGTGGTTCAAAACATTTTATTCCAGGAATATCCTTTACCAAATCCATGGTAATCTTTTTTCTTTTGGTGAACTCATCAACCATTTCAAAAGAAGGTTTCAGATCTGTAGTTAAAGCGGTTACTGCTGCTTTTTGTGCAATGGAATTTGTTCCGCTCGTAAATTGTCCCTGCAATTTTTCGCAAGCTTTTGCAACTTCAACAGAAGCTGCAATATAACCAAGTCTCCAACCTGTCATTGCAAAGCCTTTGCTCAATCCGTTCACGATGATGATGCGCTCTTTCAGATCTGCAAATTGCGCAATACTTTCATGCTTGCCAATAAAATTGATGTACTCATAAATTTCATCAGAGATAATAAAAACCTGTGGATGTTTTCTAAAAACAACAGCCAAAGCTTCCAATTCTTCTTTGCTATAAACTGAACCGGAAGGATTGCATGGAGATGAAAATAAAAACAGTTTTGTTTTATCAGTGATAGCAGCTTCCAACTGCGCTGGAGAAATTTTAAATTCATTCTCCATCGTTGTATCAACCTGCACCACTTTACCTTTTGCAATTTTCACCAACTCAGAATAGGTGACCCAATAAGGTGTTGGGATGATTACTTCTTCGCCTTCATCAACCAAGGCAAGGATCACGTTGGCAAGACTTTGCTTCGCTCCAGTGGATGCGACAATATTTTCAGGTTTATAATCAAGATTATTATCACGTTTGAATTTTGTGCAAATAGCTTCGCGCAAATCTAAAAACCCTGGCACTGGCGTATAATGGCTCCAATTGTCATCAATGGCTTTTTTTGCAGCATCTTTAATATGCTGTGGCGTATCAAAGTCCGGTTCACCAAGACTAAGATCGATCACATCGATTCCCTTTGCCCTTAATTCGCGGCCGAGCTTGGCCATTTTCAAAGTTTCGGGTTCGCTAAAGCGAGATAAAATAGAAGATAGTTGTTGCATGTATTTTTTTGTTAAGCGCGGCAAAGGTATTAAAATCAAAATTTTTGCAAAAAAAGAAAAGCTCTGCGGTTGCAGAGCTTTTGGTAAAGATGGTGAATAGTGAATGGTCAATTGCAAATAGGTACTATTCATCAACGAATATTTTCGATTCACAATTGGCCATTCACCATTCACTTTAATTATTATTTATCACGCCAACGCCAACACTATCCACTCCTATCCCATTGACATATCCCTTTGAATAGAGTGTGTAAATTTTCCCTGATGCAAGCGTAATGGAATCAATACTAAATAAATTCAGCTCAAGATTTGAATTCACAAGCACTTTGTAATTTCCAGCCATAACGGTTTTAAATGCCGACAATGAATCTACAGTAATAAGTCCTGAACCTGCATAGCTGCTATTTGCAAACTGAACAGAATCTTTTGTAGTTGTATCTGTATTTATCAACCATAAATTAACTGCTGTAGAATTTGGGGTTAAATTTACAAACCGAACTTCTGCGCTGCCGCTTGCAGGCACAGTCAGATTATCATTCAGCATCAATGTTTTTATATTGGCACCCGTGTCATAAACAAAAAATGAATAATATCCATTGTTTGTAAAAGTGCCATTGCTGTCAAGAAAAATACTGTTGCTACCATTTGTTAATTTAATAGCATGACTTCCTGAAACAATTGTTTCGTATGGATTGCCGCCTACAACGCCAGTTGTGGAACCATATCCCAAAGTGCCCGCAGTATAAATATTTGATGTATCAGAATAAACGCTATAAGCATTAGTGCCTGCCGATACATTTGTTACCGAAACAAACGAACTACCATTATTAGGGGTAGTGGTTGTGGTATTATTTGATTTTGTACAAGCGTTGATAAATGCAACTGCGCAAAAGCCGATTATCAAGGCCATCATTGTTTTCCCGGAACTGAATTTCTGTTTCATAAAACATTTTAATTTGAGGTAAGTGAATTTTGTTTATCAATCAATGCTTACCAATAAAAATGCCTTTATGGTTTTGATATTTGTTAATGAAACATTGGATGAAAAAGAGTGAGACGCATTATTAAGTGACTTCCAGTTATTTAAGACAGGCCACTTAAAATAAATTGAAGAAATAATGTGTATAAGAAA
>CAIYPC010000153.1 GCA_903927975.1 uncultured Bacteroidota bacterium
AGAAGGAAAACAAGACAATTAAAACGGACAGTTTAAATAAGATAAGCGCTAAAACAAAGGCTCCGTTATATAGAGCAAAAGATACGGCTGCAACTCACAAGAATTTATCTTTTATAAAAAAACTAAACGAGCAAAAAACAGATACTGCACTTCAGGTTCGATATGTAGATATTCCTGATAAAGGCGCGATAGACACGGTAGATATAATCATCCCTTTTAACGAAAAGAATGATTTTGCTGGCGCGAAAAAAGAGCCAATTCAAAAACTACCGGAAGAAATTTCTAATAAAGAAACCAAAATAGTGAAGAGCAGGGATACAACACGCACATTGATCGATACCAGCGTTCCTGTAACGAATAAGTCAGTTGACAGCATTAAAAAAGATACAACACGTAAAGCACAGGAAGTGCCAAAGAATAAGAATTGTAAAAGCATTGCAAGCGATTATGATATTGATAAGTTGCGTATCAAGATGCTCGCAATAGATAATGATGATGATAAAATATCGACAGCAAGAACTGTCTTTAAGCTCAAGTGTTTTTCAGTAAAGCAGGTAAAAGCATTGAGCGAGGTGTTCAAAACAGACGAAAGTAAATACCGGTTTTTTGACGCGGTTTATTTCTATGTTTCTGACATGGACAATTTTGTTCTTTTGCAGGATTTGCTTTCCGATTCATATTATGTTAACCGTTTCAAAGCGATGATAAAATAAATCTAGTTTCCAGTTTTCAGTTTGCAACAGCATTCAAAACTTTTGAAGAAATTTGCAAACTCAGCACTGTCAACTGTCAACTGCAAACTCTTCAATGCCAAGATATTTTCTCGAAGTCTCATATAAGGGCAATAACTATAGCGGTTTTCAAAAGCAGGATAATGCAAATTCTATTCAAGCTGAAATAGAAAAAGCAATGGCGGTGTTTTATCGCGTTCCTTTTAATATGACATGCTCATCGAGAACAGACACTGGTGTTCACGCTCTTCAAAACTTTTTTCATTTTGATTTTGATGGGGAGATAACCCCAAAATCTTTATATCACATCAATTCTATTTTGCCCGGCGATATAGTTATAAAGAACGTTTTTCAGATGAAAAGCGATGCCCATTGCCGGTTTGATGCCATTAGCCGAGAATACAAATATTATATCTTCAAAAAGAAAAACCCCTTTTTGCAGGACAGGGCTTATTATTATCCATATACACTTGATATAGAGAAGCTGCAACAGGCGGCAAAGGCGATTTTAACCTATATTGATTTCTCATCTTTCTCAAAGCGGAGAACGCAGGTGAAAACTTTTGAATGCTCTGTATATAGTAGTGAATGGACTGAAGAAGGCGATTGCAATGTTTACAATGTGAAAGCAAACCGTTTTTTGCGCGGTATGGTCCGTGGGCTTGTGGGAACAATGCTCCATGTGGGTAGGGGCAAAATGGATTTGGCAGGGTTTGAAAAGATAATTCAAGACAGGGACGCTTCAAAAGCTGATTTTTCTGTGCCAGGGCATGGGCTATTTCTAGCGAAG
>CAIYPC010000154.1 GCA_903927975.1 uncultured Bacteroidota bacterium
CGCAGTAATGGATTGATGAGGGCTACTTTTTCCAATAGCTTTGCAAAAGTTACCACCTCATCTTTCTGCTCATCGTTCCAATAATAGCTGTCAACATTTTGCCCAAGCAGTGTTACTTCTTTGAAGCCATTTTCTGATAGATCCTCGCATTCTTTTATAATAGAATATGCATCTCTGCTTCTCTCACGGCCACGTGTAAACGGCACCACACAAAATGAGCACATGTTATTACAACCCCGCATAATGCTAACGAAAGCACTTACGCCATTGCTATCTATTCGCACAGGCGAAATATCAGCATAAGTTTCTTCACGGCTCAATAAAACGTTCACAGCTTTCTGTCCGCCTTCTGCTTCTTCAATCAACAGGGGTAATGTTCTGTAAGCATCTGGCCCAACAACCATATCAACTAGTTTCTCTTCTTCCAAAAACTTTTCTTTCAGCCTTTCAGCCATGCAACCAAGCACGCCAATAAGCATTCCCGGCCTGTTTCTTTTCTGTTGCCTGAATATGTGGAGTCTGCTGCGAACTGTTTGCTCTGCTTTTTCGCGAATGGAA
Organism: uncultured Bacteroidota bacterium; assembly: GCA_903927975.1. GTDB lineage: Bacteria > Bacteroidota > Bacteroidia > Chitinophagales > Chitinophagaceae > Puia. The sequence continues at coordinate 559 of CAIYPC010000154.1, forward strand.
CAGGTGTTCAAAAACACCAGATCGGCTTCCTCGTAATTGCGCGTTGCGCCAAAACCTTTTTCATTTAAAATGGAAGCGACAATCTCACTGTCAGAAAAATTCATCTGGCATCCATAGCTTTCTATGTAGAATTTCTTTTTATATAGATTTGAATCAGCATCGGCAGGGAGCAACGCCTCGCCCTGACGGGTTTCATCATGAACTTTATTTGAAACAAAATCAAACATGCTTGTTATGAAAATTTTGGATGGCAAAGATAATGAAAACAAAGCTTATGGTGACAGGTTGGCAGGCTTGATTTGCGAATCGATTAATAAAATCAGCAAATAGCTCAAGGATGATACAATTGATTAAACATAATAAATAATTTCGCCAACCATATCAATTAACTTCAACACCCAAATGCAAAAGCAATATCAGCACTTCTTTCTTTTTATTTTCTTGTTATTGATTTTTGGCTGTTGCATTAGAAGAGATATTTTAATTGAAAAGCAATACACGGCCGATTTACGAAATAGGATTGTAGGCGCAAGACTTCAAATGGATGGGAAGCCGCCATATTTTTATTGCTGGAGTAAGGGCGATAGCATGCGATATTACGATCCCGTTAATTGTTGCTATAATAGTTTCGTAGAAGTCTCTGTAATAACAGCTTCGCCATTTTTTCATCATCTTCTATATCCGATGGCCAATTTGCCTGAAAGATTGATATCAAGGATTTGGCTTTGCCTGGAATATTTTTTGCTCATCACATGTTTGCTTTTTGCGTTTGGTTATTCCAAAACCATTTTTCAGAAATGGGCTATTGCTATTTGTGTTGCACTGATTCTTTTTACTGAAGCATGGATTGATCATATCATTTTAGGTCAGTCATATATCGTTATTCCTTTTCTTATCTTTCTTTTCTTTTTTTGTTTTCAACGAAATCAAAATCCTATTTTCTCTTTAATAGCTGGTTTTGCAACAGTCTCATTAGTGCTCATAAAGCCAACCTCGCTTATCTTTTTTGTTCCATTTATTGTCTTCATAAAAAGATATCCCATCAGAAACATCTTGTTCTTTCTTCTTCCCATTATTATGCTTGGTGGTTATTGCGTGCTCGATAAAAATGAAAGGAGCTATTGGCTTGAATATAGCAAAGCAATAAAAGCTCACATCGAGAACCACCTAGTCTTTGATGGTTCGGGTGAGAATGAATATGGACCTGTGGCATTTAAAAAATGGGAAGGTTGGGAAGCTGACACCATTCGAAATGCGAGGATTGCATATCCAATAAAATTTAATGGAGAATCCTGGAACGTATGGGTGTTCATCAGAAAAATATTTAAATGGAGCATACCTATTGTTGCCATCAATTTCATTTCGCTATTTACCATAACGGTCATGATTATCTTTTTTTACATGCGCCAGAAAAATGATGAAAATTTAAGTCTTTCTTTAATTGCAATTTTTGGCTTTTGTCTATATACGACATCAGAATTTCTATCACCCATCACCCGTTATCAATATTATGGCGTAGAGTGGATTTTTCCTGTTTTATTATTGGCAGCAAATTATGATAAGAGATTAAAAACAATTTATATTTTATTGCTTGCAGGGCTGTTGCTTAATATACTAAACACGCCTTATCTTAAAATGCGCCACAGCATTGGGGAAATAATACTTTTGGTCACGTTGTTATCAGTTTGTTTTGGCAGAAAGATTTCAATTATAAAGTAAGAAAGATATAAAGACTAAATGGCTCTTCTTATTTAGTAAGAGAAGCGATGCCATCATTTTTGGATCATCTTTGAACTAACTATATTCAATTAAATTTATTAGCCAAATGCCAGTGCGATATCACTATTTCTTCATTTTTATTTTTCTGTTGCTCGTTTCGGGCTATTGCCTTGAGAGAGATATTAAAATTGAGAATGGCTATCCGGTTGACATCGCAAACAGGGTAATAGGTGCGAGGCTTCAGATGGATAATCACGTGCCTTATTTTTATTCATGGAAAGCGGAAGATGGCATGCGTTATTACAATCCACACGTTTATAATACTGATAGCGGCAAAGTTTCTTTGATCACAGCTTCTCCTTTTTTTCATCATCTTTTGTATCCCATCGCAAATCTTCCTCAAAGGCAAATATCTCGTATATGGCTGGGTATTGAATATTTTATGTTGATAGTATGTATGCTCATCGCTTTTTCTTTCACGATTGACGTTTCACAAAAATGGGCTATTGCATTTTTATTTGCGCTGCTTCTTTTTACGGAGGGATGGATGATGCATATCGCTTATGGACAAATGTATATCATCATCCCAGCGCTTGCTTTTGTTTTTCTTTTTTGTATGAAGAGAAATAAACAGATTGTTTTCCTTTTTTTGGCTGGTCTTGTAGCAACAATAATGATTTTCACAAAGCCTACATTGATTTTATTTTTTCTGCCTTTCGTATTCTTAATGAAAAAATTTCCCATCAAAAAAATATTGCTCTTTGTTGCGCCGATAATTATTCTCACAGCATATTCGTTGCTTAATAAAAAAGAAAGAAGTTATTGGCAAGCTTATCAAAAAACAATTGCGTTGCATATTAAAGTTCACCTTGGGCTCGCAGGAAAAGAATCTGCCGACCTTTCGCCTATACAATACAAAAAATGGGAAGGCTGGGATATGGATGCTGTTGATAAAGCTCATACTGTTTTGCCGCTCAGGCTTCAGGTTGAAAGGTGTAATATCTGGATGCTTGCACAGAAATATTTTCATAAAAATTTTTCTATAGAAGCCATCAATATCATTCTCCTGATTACTACATCAGCACTCATTTTTCTTTTTTATTTCTATCATCGCAAGAATGAATATTTGAGTTTCACAATACTTGCTATTTTTGGTTTTTCTCTTTACACTATCTCAGAATATTTATCACCCATCACACGCTTTGAATATTATAGCGTGCAATGTGCGTTTCCTTGTTTTTTGATAGCAGCATTTTATAATAAAAACATGATACCGATTTATGTTTTATTATTGCTTGGTTTATTATTGAACATATTTGATATCCCATTTATAATAATGCGCCACACCGTAGGACAATTGATTATACTATTTGTTTCTCTATGGCTTTGCTTCAGCCCAAAATCAAAACTGATATCATGAAGAAAGCTTTGATTATTGGCGCCGGGCCGGCGGGGCTTACCGCTGCTTATGAATTGTTGACACGGACTGATATTATTCCCATTGTTATTGAGAAGGATGATCAAGTTGGTGGTCTTGCAAAAACCATTAATTATAAAGGCAACAGGATTGATATCGGCGGGCATCGGTTCTTTTCGAAATCAGATAAGGTGATTAAATGGTGGCTGAAATTTTTGCCTTTGGATGAATCGATAAAAGATAATCATCTGCATTTAACGTATCAACACAAAGACGCAAATTTTAATCCCTCGCCTTCGCAATTCGGAAAAGGTGAAGATGTGATGATGCTGCGTCCTCGTAAATCGAGAATTTATTATCAGCATCAATTCTTCGACTATCCACTGAAGATGGATTTTGCAACCATTAGAAAACTTGGCTTTGCAAAAACATTGCAGATGGCAATGTCATATACCAATGCAAAATTATTTCCCATCATACCAGAAAAAAACCTGGAAGATTTTTTTTGCAACCGCTTTGGGAAAAAATTGTACGAAACTTTTTTTAAAGATTATACAGAAAAAGTATGGGGTATTCCCTGCAATAAAATTCCTTCGAGCTGGGGCGCACAGCGCATTAAAGATTTGAATATCTCCAAGCTTTTAATGCATGCAATTGTTTCTTTGTTCAGGAGCGATACAACAATCAACCAACAAAAAACAAGCACGAGCCTGATAGAACAATTTCTTTATCCCAAATATGGTCCAGGGCAAATGTGGGAAGCAGTGGCACGCGAAATAGAAAGGCTTGGCGGGAAAATATATCTTGATACTGATTTGAAATCGCTGGAATGCGATGTCAATAAAAATATATTATCAGCACAAATAGAAAATAAAAAAGATAATATTATAATGAAGGTTGATGCTGATTATTATTTTTCTTCAATGCCCGTTAAAGAGCTTTTTGAGAAGATGGACAATATTAATATTGATGAATCAACAAGAGAAATAAGTGCGGGCTTGCAATACCGTGATTTTTTAATTGTTGGGATTTTAGCCTCTAATATGAATGTGAAAGACAAAGAAGATGGCACTCAGATAAAAGACAACTGGATTTATATTCAAGACAAAAATGTGAAAGCTGGTCGGTTGCAGATTTTTAATAATTGGAGTCCATTTATGGTGAGCAATCCTGGTGATGTGTGGCTGGGTGTTGAATATTTTTGTAATGAAGGAGACGCGTTTTGGGAAATGAGCGATGATAAAATCATTGAGCTTGCCATTTCAGAAATGCAGAAAATAGGCATTGTGCTCGCTGAAGATGTGAAAGATGCGATGGTTGCAAAAGTGCTGAAAGCATATCCTTCTTATTATGGCAGCTATGAACATTTTGACGCGCTGAAAAAGTTTTTAAACAAAATAGATAACCTTTATCCAATCGGTCGCAATGGGATGCACAGATATAATAACAGCGATCATAGTATGTTGACGGCAATGGCTGCTGTTGACAATATCATCTCAGGTAAAAAAGAAAAAGACAATATTTGGGATATCAATACGGAAGATGAATATCATGAAGAAAAGCCCGCTTAAAGCATTGCCGCTTTTATATGTCGCTTGCCCCATTTTCCCCAGTCTTTCAATGCATCTTTCAATTGGAAAAGCATAGACGCATTGGTTACCTTTTTTCCTTTCGTGGGTGGTATTAATGAGGTGACAGGCACATCTTCATTATAAACTTTTGTGGCGAACCAGGTGATGTGCTCATGTGGAATAGCAACGCCGAGGATCATACCGGGCAAACCAGAAAAGGATTCTGGACCGCCATTGGTAGTTATTTCATCTGTATAAAATGCAACGATATAAATAGAATCCATAATCAATGCATTGGCTCTTCTGCAATCAAAGCCTGCAATGTTTTTTGTTTCATTGGTAATCTTCCATTTTATTTTGCGCGCCGTATCCTGCACAAGAAATCTTTGATCGAAAATATTTTTCTCGCTTGTTGCTTGTTCTTTTCCAAGATCAGTGAACACGGTATTGTCTTCAGCAGGGCTTTGCCACATTTTGTTGTTGTCAGGATTTTCTCTTCCCGGCTTGTAAAGTGTTTTATTATCATTGAAAAAAAGATCAAAAAAAGATGACTTGAATTTTGGCGTTGTCTTTTTCATCAAATCTCTCCAAGCTTCATCATCTTCATCATCAATTTGTGCATACAGGTTTACTTTGCGCTCAAATTCTATTCTTCCGTGAGATAGAAAAATAGTATTCTGAGCATGGGCATGAATGCACGTAAAGAATAAAATCGCGATTAGTATAAATTTTATCTGTTTCATGATAGGAGGTTTTATTGATCTTGTCCTGGCATTTTTACACCGGCTTTGGTAAAGTTCCAAGTAATGCCCAACAGAAAAAATCTTCTGATAGTGCTGTATGTATTTTGTGTGATGAAATTGCTGTTTACTGAACGGTTGAAGCCAATGTTCTGATCAAGCAAATCGTTGCCAATTATTTTTATAAGCAGTGCATCATTCTTCATGAATTTTTTTCCAATCCATGCATTCCATCTCGCCACATTTGTATTTGTGTTGAACACGGGTGTTTTTTGCCTGATATTAAAATCGAGATCGGAATGGATCTGAAATTTCAGTGGAAGGAAGATGTCGAAACTTGGGTTGATATCAAAGGTCCAGTATTTTGTTTGGATGCTTTCCTGAATTGATGATTGGCTACTGGTATATGTTGCAGAGCCCCGAACATTAAATTCATATTTCTTTTCCTTTGATTTTCCAATATTCATTCCCAATGTATAGTTGGTGCTATTGGTAGTGTTCAGCACGTTGTTCACAATGCCAAGGTTTTTGTTATAGCTATAGTCCCCGTTGAAACCAAGCCTTGTGTCAATCTTTTTTATTTTGAATTCATAGCCCAAACTGGCGGAAAAATTTCGGTCACCGTTCAGGTTCACTGCCTGGTTCACCCTTCTACCAAATGAATCTACATAGTAACTGCTGCTGATGTTATTTTGAACGAAGCTGTAGTTAATATCAAAATAGGTATATCTTTCGCTAAGCATCTTAAAGTCATTAAAAAATAGTGACATGCGGTTATTGAAAGCTGGTTTAAGATCTGGGTTGCCAATGCTGATGTTCAGTGGATCTTTATTTGTGGCAACAGGTTGTATCTGCTGAATGGTCGGTTGCTGTGTGTAGCCATTGTATCGAAAAGAAATGCTTCTGTAGTTCGTGAATTGATAGCGTAATGAAGCCTGTGGATACCAGTTAACAAAATTTCGTTTTGCTGAAGAATCATTGTGCTCATTTCTTTGATTGAAGCTTGTGAAGCCAGCGTTAGTGCCAAAATTTAATTTTAATTTTTTCTGGAACAAGTTATAATTTATCCCTCCCCGCTGAGTGAGAATATTAAAAGAATAATCATTGCTGTAAAGAGTATCAAGCAGACTGTATTTTCCAGTATTGTCTTTGTTATATGAATTGATCGCCGAGTTGCTATTGTTCACTACAATGCCATAGTTAAGCGTAAGCGCAGACACTTTGCTTAAAGGTTCTGTGTATGTGAGCTTCGAATCCAATAATAAATTTTCGTTATGGTTTGTTTTGTATTGATCGGTTACCTGAGATTGGGAAAGATTGCCATCTGTAAAAAAATTATTGTCTGCATATAAATAACCAGTCGAATTATTGATCGTGTATTTCTCGCTTAAATTGAATGATAAAGTTCTTCCTTTCTTTTTCAGCTTTTTCTTCCACAGCAAATTGCTGTTCACGATACGCTTGTCATCAACTGTTGATGTTTTATTGTATCCCTGATTCACAAGAGAGTTATCGCTTGCGCGAGCTTCGGAGGAATCGATAGAGTTTGTCGTTTTATGATCAGTTCCGCCATCCGCAGATATTTTAATGGAAGAAGTGGAATCGATTTGAAATTCGTAAGAACCATTTGCCCTATTTCTCAAAATCCGATTGTTGAATATTTGTTTTGAGTTATTATAATAAAAAGTGTCGGGCAAAATAAATTGGGAGTTGGTGGAGCTGCTTCCGTTCACATTTAATTGAAGTATTTTATAATTAAGGTTAGTGTTTTGTTTGTCATTATCCCATTTATTGTTGTAATGAAGACCACCCGTTTGAACAAGCGGATACCCCTGACCGTCATACGTGCCGCTCCATGAGTCAAGTTCATCATATTCGCCTGAGATGGAAAAATAGCCATTGGTCTCATCAAAATCTGCACCAGCTAAAGGATTATCGCCGTAATTAGTTTTGTCTTGCCAGTTCAGCCCTGATGTGCCGGTGTTGGATACGATGCCATACAGCCCGAACTTTTGTTTGTTCTTAAAATAGTTGAACATTAATTGATTGTCGTGATAACTATTTGTTCCCGCACTTGCATTCACCTTACCGAAGTAGCCGTTCTTTTTTCCGTCTTTAAGTTTAAGGTCTATTGTTTTTTGTTCTTTCCCATCATCAATTCCTGTGAAGGTGGCCTGATCGCTTTTTTTATTATACACTTGCACTCTATCCACCATATCGGCCCGAAGGTTTTGTGTTACCAATGTGGGATCATCACCAAAAAATTCTTCTCCATCAACCAATACTTTCTGCACTTTTTCACCCTGTGCTGTGATCTTACCGTTTTTATCAACCTGTATGCCTGGAAGTTTCTTCAATAAGTCTTCAACTGTTGCATTTGGCTGCACCCGAAAGCTATCTGCTTTATATTCAGTAGTATCTCCTTTTATTTTAATTGAGCTGATTTGCTGGCGAACAATCACTTCTTTCAGCAACTGCGCTTTTTGTATCAATGAAATATTGCCAATTTTTGTTTCTGTGCTATCAGCAATCGCAAGTGTGTCGGTGTAATCAGCATATTTTGGATAAGTAACGAGGATAATAAATTTGCCGCCGGGTAAATTTTTTACAGAAAAGTTTCCTTGCTTATCTGTTCTTGAAAAACCAACAAGAACGGAGTCGGTCTTGCGAAGAATAAGAACTGAACTGTTAGCTATTATTTTCTTTTCAGAAGTATCAGAAACAGTTCCCGATACAGAAGCCG
>CAIYPC010000155.1 GCA_903927975.1 uncultured Bacteroidota bacterium
AAAATCAAAAACATTTTCTTTCCAATTCCCAAACCAATCTTCCCAGCCAATGTCCCATCCTTCAACCAAAACGCCCTTGATATTATTCTTCGAAGCAAAATCAATATAGCGTTTCACATTTGCAGTGTTCGCGCTGTGTTTGCCATTTGGAATTGGTTTGCTGTTCGAAGAAAGACTGTCAGCATAATCAGAATAATTCCATGTGCCTTTGCCAGTCTGCATTTCCCACCACACACCAACAAATTTCATGGGATGGATCCACGATGTGTTTTCAATCTTCGATGGCTCGTTGAGGTTAAGAATTAATTTTGAAGTAAGAATATCTGCCGCTTTATCGCTCACAATAATCGTTCTCCATGGCGTGCTGAATGGCGCATGCAAATAAGCTTTATTCCCCACCGCGTCTGGAACAAGGCTTGAAGTTAAAGTGAGAGCGCTTCCATCAACATGCAATTGCATGGCAGCATAATTTACCAATGCAGCTTCATGAATATTAATATACAAACCATCATCACTTTTCATCATTAATGGTGTTTGCACGGCATATCTATCAGGAGCAACACGTACCGCAATAGCTGTTGAATTTTCAACAAGCTGTTTATTATCAATCTCGTTTATTTTAGAAATCGTATAAGGATACTCGTTAGAATCAAAATCGCCAGGTATCCAAAATGTTTTATGATTGCCCGCAAGTTTAAACTGCGTGTATTCATTTTCTACAATAAAATATTTCAGATTGGGCTGCTTTGGAAAAGCATAACGAAAGCCAACGCCATCTTCAAAAACCCTGAACACTATATCCAGCAGGCGATTTGGCGCATGAGATTGTTTTAGGTGAACCGTTAATTGATTGTATTGATTGGTGATTGAGCTCACTTCGCCCCAAACTGGTTTCCAGTTTTCATTGAAGGATGATTGCTCGGCGCCAAGCAATTGAAAATCTTTATAGAACAAACTATCATCCTGCAATGCAAAGCCAAGTGTTGAAGTTGCAACCACAGATTTGTTATTAAAAGAAACAGAATAGGCTGGTTTTCCCCCATCTGTGAGCATGAACTGCAGTTTAATTTTCTGCATATTCACTTCAATAGGAACATTTTGAGCATGGGCGATAGTGACAAAAAAGCAAAGGGATAACAGGCAAGAACAAACGTTTTTGGTTGGCATAAGCAAGTTTGAGAACAATGAAGTTAATAATTAAGAAAGGTTTTAGTGCAGAAGCGAAAGAAATTTTTTGCATTTGCTTTTGCGGATTAAGAAAGCAAATCAATTGAAGGAGAGATTGAAAATATTTATAATGAAATCCGAGGAAAAAAATAGCCCAGGCAAGACTACCCGGGCGCTTAATAAACCTTATTCTAAGAAAGAATAAAAGTAGTGTTGCCCGACAAAATAAAGGCAGGTAGATGTACCGGATTATTTTGAAATATTTTTAATAAAAACAGGTAGATACACCTGAAATATTTTGGGATTTTTGTTGTAAGCTGCTAAGCGAAAATGTGATATTCGAACATCTTGAGAAGGCAGGATTGGTTGGTGAGGACAGCAACCAATAGGAAAATGTTATTTGCCGTTTACTTATTATTCATGTTCTCGTCAGCCTGTAGCTTCTTTTCCTTTTTTTTCGGATTAGGCTTTTGCAGTCAAGATTCTTTTATAAATTAGAATGATGAAAGCATTGAAAATAATTCTCATAATAATTGGAAGCTTGCTCGTGCTTATTAGTTTTTGGGGATTTTTTGGTCATTCTCGTGCGCATGATTATCCAGATGGTGCAAATAAAACAGCTTATGAAGTAGGATATTATGGTAGCGTGATTTTGCTGAACGCTATTGGTCCGATGCTTTTATATTGGGCTTATCGAATCAATAGAAAAATCAAAAAGAAAAAAGAAAGTGAAATGATTGATGCGTTTTTAAAATGATTCTAGTGCCGGTTGGAGTGTTCAGCAACCGAAACTGTGATATTCTAACATCCCGTAAGGGCAAGAATGGTTGGTGAGGGCTGCAACCGATAGAAAAAATTAGCTAATAAAATATTATGCTAATATTGTTAGTAATAAGTAACTTGCAGCAAACATCTTTTATGAGATATCAGAGATTTTCAATGAACGATGGAAGTATCCTTAATATGTATAAGCAGCCTGATGTTCAATTTGTAAACCCTATCAGTTTATCTTTTCAAAATATTGTTGGCTTGAATATTCACATGGATGTACAGCGATATAAACTGACCGAACAGTATAGAGTTTTTAAAAAGCATGAACAATTATTGGAATTTGATTTGGAAAGCAAAATTCATAAGGTTGCTTTTGAACATGCTATCGAATACGCAAATAAAATGCACAAAGAAATTTTTGAAACGCATGTTCCTGACGATATGTTTGAAATTTTAAAATCAACTAAAAAAAGAATTCATGAAAAGCTTATCAAACGAATTCCTATACTTGATACGATGATGCTTGAACATTTTATTTTTTCTGCTTATCGAGATCATGGATTTTCATATTCAACTTTTACAACAGAAAATATAAGTGCTGGAATTGATCCAAGAAAAATGCCGTCTGCTGTATTGTATGATGAAAAAAAGGAAATTCTTTCATCGGGTGACACGGCATTAACAGATGGGCAAATCAAAATGGCAATTCAACAGCGGAACACTATTATTGCAAAGTTTGTAGATAAAGGTGAACAATGGCATTGCTTTTTCTATACTATGGGAAGCATTACAGGAAAGGAGCATGATGGTTATAAGCACATTCATTATATCTCGCATTCATTTGGTGTGTCAAGAGAAGAAGTAGTCCTACAATTGAAAAGCAAGCGATATCATTTAAAATCAGCGATTAGTATTCCGTATAATCGTAATTGAATTTCTCCTATTGATTGCT
>CAIYPC010000156.1 GCA_903927975.1 uncultured Bacteroidota bacterium
TGGAAGATTTTATAAATATTTTATCTGCCATTGTTAAAGATGCTAATGTTAGCATAAAAGATATTTCATTACAAAAAGCAGAAATAAATAAACCCGAAACATTTTTATCAACCCCAAAAAATAAAACGGTACTTGATTTATTTTCAGAGCAGGTAAAGAGAACGCCAAATAATACTGCTATCATTTTTGAGAATGAAAACCTCACTTATCAGGAGCTTGATGAAAAAACAAATCAACTTGCTCATTATTTAATTGCACGCGGAGTGAAGCAAGAGACACTTGTTCCGATTTGCATCAACCGTTCTCTCGAAATGATCATCGGGATTTTAGGTATTATGAAAGCTGGAGGTGCTTATGTTCCTATTGATCCTGAATATCCTAATGATAGGATTAATTACATGTTGGAAGATGTGAAGGCAAACATTTTATTAAGCAGTGCTTCCTGCAAAAACAAATTACCATCTGATAATAACATTCAGATTATTGAGCTGGATAGTGATTGGAAAAATATAAGCAAAGAGCCAAAAATAAATTTGCAATCGGCTCCTTCGCCAAACAATCTTGCTTATGTTATTTACACTTCAGGATCCACCGGAAAACCAAAAGGTGTAATGAATGAGCACGTTGGTTTATTGAACCGATTGATATGGGCTCAGGATTATTTTAAATTAACAGAAGCAGATTCTGTTTTGCAAAAAACAACTTTCTGTTTTGATGTGTCGGTGTGGGAATTAGTATGGCCGTTGTTAACCGGATCAAAATTAGTGTTTGCAAAACCTGGCGGGCATAAAGACAATCTCTATCTAAAATCGATTATTGAAGATGCGAAAATAACAATGCTGCATTTTGTTCCTTCTATGTTGGAATTGTTTTTATTCGATCTGAAAGAGGATGATTGTGCAGGACTGAAAAAAGTATTGTGTAGTGGCGAAGCTTTGAAGCCTTCGCATGTAAAATTATTTAAAGAGAAATTGCCGAATGCGGAACTGCATAATTTATACGGTCCGACCGAAGCTGCGATTGATGTTACTTGTTGGACGATGCCCAAAACGAGTGAAGAAATTCTCGTTGTTCCAATTGGTAAACCGGTTTTAAATACCGAGATATATATTCTGGATGAGAATAATAATTTATTATCAACTGGAAAGCCTGGAGAATTAAATATAGGAGGCATTCAAGTTGCGCGAGGTTATTTGAACAAGCCAGAATTGACGAACCAGCGTTTTGTAAAAGATTTGTTTAGTACCAATCCTGCAGCCATGATGTATAAGACCGGCGATATTGCTAAATGGATGCCGGATGGAAATATCGAATATCTTGGAAGGGTTGATGATCAGGTTAAGATAAGAGGTTTTAGAATAGAGCTGGGAGAAATTGAAAATGTGTTGCAACAATATGCTGGAGTGAAACATTGTGTAGTTGTTGCAAGAGAAGATAAGACCGGTGATAAAAAATTAGTTGGATATGTTGTGACTGAAGCTGGGTTTGATAGTAAAGCGGCGATCAGCTATCTCGAAACAAAGCTGCCGGACTACATGGTGCCAAGAGTATTGATGCAGTTGGATAGCATACCGCTAACCTCTAATGGAAAAGCAGATAAGAAAGCACTTCCCGAACCTGAGCAAATAAATATCAACGAAAAGAAAAATTATATAGCGCCGCGAACAGAAAGCGAGAAATTAATAGCGACTGTTTTGGGTGAAGCATTGGGATTGGAGAAAGTGAGCATGAGTGATAATTTTTTTGAAATGGGTGGCCATTCATTGATCGCAATTAAAGTGATGAGGCGTTTGGAAGGGGAAACAGGAAAGCGATTGCCATTAACGACTTTGTTCAAATATCCTGTGCTGGAAAAATTCGCAACTTTTTTTGAAGAAGATAAGGCTCCTGTTGCGGAATCGCCTACAGAGAATAATAAAGAAGAATCTGATAATGAGACGGAGTCGATTTCATTTCCTGCTACTGAACCACAAATAGAAATATGGGTTGCATGTATGATCGGCGGCGATGACGCTAACCGATCCTACAATGTATCAATGTCAGAGCATCTGCATGGACATCTTGATCGAGATGCTATTGAACATGCGCTGCAAGATTTGGTGAACAGACAAGAATCGCTTCGGGCAACATTCAGCGAGAATGGGAGAGAGATGATAGTTCACAAAAGAAGTGAAATCAAACTTCAATTTGAAGACATATCATCTCAAAGCAAAGAACAACAGCAATCATTTTTAGATAGCTTTTCAATAAAAGATGCAGAGACTGTTTTTGATTTGATCAACGGTCCGTTGTTCAGAATCTCTGTGATCAAAATGGCTGATCGTGAATTTTTTTTAACACTCACGGCGCATCATATTGTGTGCGATGGATGGTCGTTGGATATTATCATGCATGAGCTCGGCAAATTATATTCTGCTTATGCAAGTGGTCAAAAACCTGCTCTTGAAAATGCACCTCAGTATAGCCGATATGCATCCGAGCAAAATTTTTTTTACGAAAGCTCAGGCTATAAAAAAAATCTGGAGTATTGGGTAGATCAATACAAGACAGGAGTTCCTGTTCTTAATCTTCCCACTGATTCTCCACGGGCTTCCGATAGAACTTATAAAAGTCAACGTAACAGTTATTCAGTAAGCAAAGAATTATTCGATGCCCTTAAGAAAATTGGAATTCAGGGAGGCTGTAGCCTCACTATTACGTTAAGGGCGGCTTTTGAAATTTTTCTTTATCGATTAACCGGACAAAATGATATTGTGGTTGGGCTTCCAGCCGCAGGCCAATCAAGTGATCCTTCTTATTATAATTTGGTAGGGCATTGTGTGAACCTGTTACCAGTAAGAAGTCAATTTACTCCCAATTCTAATTTTGTTGAATATCTCACCAATCGACGCGATGGGATTTTAGATGCTTACGATCATCAGGAACTAACTTTCGGGAGCTTACTGAAAAAGCTGAATATTGCCAGAGATAAATCCAGGGTGCCTTTAGTACCTGTCCTATTCAACATTGTAGAGGTGGGGACAGATGAAGGCGTAGCGTTTTACGGCATGGATCATGAAGCTGTTTTCAACGCAAGAGAATATGAGACTTTTGACATAGCTCTTAACATCAATATTGTTGGGGAAAAAGGATTACCAACATTCAACTGGTCATATAACACGCAGTTGTTCAAACCGGCAACCATCAGCCGAATGATGGAAGAATTTAAATCATTGCTGATTGCGGTTACGGAAGATCCGGCAGTTGTAATAAAAAATATTCCATTAAGACCTATTAATGAGATTTACGCGAAACTGAAATCATGGAATAACACAGTTGCAGATTATCCGAAACAAAAAACTTTTAATGATTTATTTGCAGAAGCTGTACGTAATTTTTCAGAAAAGACAGGGCTAAGGTTTGGGCAAAATAAATTTCCTTATAGAAATTTAAATGAAGCATCAAATCAATTTGCAGCATTATTATCGGCCCAAAATATAAAGGCAGGTGATATAGTTGGTGTTTCCATTGATCGCTCACCAGAAATGCTTATTGCATTGTTGGGTATCTTAAAATCTGGCGCAGCTTATGTTCCTTTAGATCCTCTCTATCCTCAAAAGCGCATTGAGTTTATGCTTCAGGATTCAGCCGCAAAGATCCTGATCGTATCAAAAAAATATAAAGGCCGTTTCCAATCATCAGCAAAAGAATTGTTGGTGGAAGACATCTGGCCGAAATTATCTTCTCATTCTAAAGAAGATATTAAGACGAATGTAAAAAGCACAGATCTTGCATACATATTGTACACCTCTGGTTCAACCGGTAATCCTAAAGGTGTACAAATAGAACATCATAGCTTGGTAAATTTTTTGTTGAGCATGCAAAAAAAACCTGGCATCACATCAGAGGATAGACTTCTTGCAATAACAACAATTTCATTTGATATAGCAGGCCTTGAACTTTATCTTCCATTAATAAGCGGGGCAGAATTGTTCCTTGCCGACACTGAGTCTGCAAGAGATGGGCGCTTGCTGTTGGAGATTTTAGAAAATCAGAAAATCACCATGATGCAGGCAACTCCATCAACATGGCGGATGATGATTGAAGTAGGATGGGAAAAAAGATTGCCTTTAAAAATATTATGCGGTGGCGAAGCACTGCTCAAAGATCTTTCAGATAAATTACTTGAAAAATGCGATTCTTTATGGAATGTTTACGGGCCAACTGAAACAACCATTTGGTCTGCATTAAAACAAATATTGCCGAACGATGATGCGATAACAATTGGCAGGCCAATTGACAATACACAGATATATATATTGGATGATTCGCTGAACCCTTTGCCTGAAGGTTATGTTGGCGAAATTTATATTGGCGGCGATGGAGTGGCACGAGGTTATTTAAATCGCACGGAATTAACAAGCGAAAGATTTATTGATAATCCTCTTGTGGGATTTTCCGGCGATAAAATTTATCGCACAGGAGATCTTGGGAAATTTATCGAAAGCGGCGAAATACAATGTCTCGGCCGCATAGACAATCAGGTAAAGATTCATGGCTATCGCATCGAGCTTGGCGAAATAGAACAGGTCCTTAATAAACAAGAAGGCATTAAAGAGGCAGTGGTGGTAGCTAATCAGGATCGTCTTGTTGCTTACGTAGTACCTAATAGCAGTTCGCAAATAGACGATTGGCGGCAACAACAGCAAACAACAAAATGGAGAGACGGTATTAAAAAATCTTTGCCTGATTACATGTTGCCCAAAGATTTTGTACTGTTGAAAAAATTGCCATTAACGCCGAATGGAAAAATTGATAGAAATGCTTTGCCCAAGCCAACACAAAATGCAGATGCGCCGACACAAAAACATGTGGCTCCGCGAACAGATACTGAGAAATTGATTGCAGAAATTTGGGGAAAGCTTTTGGGACTGAAGGAAGTTAGCATTCATGATGATTTTTTTGAATTGGGAGGTCACTCATTGATTGCTGTGCAAGCCATGACCATGTTGGAAAAAGAAACAGGCAAACGCTTGCCTCTTGCGAGTTTATTTGATGCGCCCACGGTTGAGAAACTGGCATTGCTGGCAACTCAGGATGAAAGGCCTAAGGGATTTGATTCACTGGTGGCCATCAAACCTACTGGCGATAAGACGCCATTGTACATTGTGCATGGCTTTGGCATGAATGTGCTTTTGTTCAACAACATTGCAAAAAATATGGATCCCGAACAGCCTGTATATGCATTACAGGCGAAGGGTCTTAACACCAATCATATCGATGATTCTTTAGACAGGATGGAGGATATTGCAGCTTACTATATTTCAGAAATTATTGCGCAAAACCCTGACGGGCCTTATTCACTTGCAGGTTATTCTTTAGGTGGCATTATTGTTTTTGAAATGGCGAAGCAGTTGAAAGCAATGGGCAAAGAAATAAAAATGGTGGCGATGTTTGATACCTATGCCGACAATTCAAATTATTTCAATCCATTTCTTTTGAATGTTACAAAGAAATTTCGCAGGCAGTTCCCTAAAATGCTTTTCATTATGAGGTCATTTATCAAACAGCCATTGCAAACTTTTTTGTACCAGGCCGATTTCGTGAAAAATAAATTCAGGCAACTTTTTCGTCTTTCAGAACGCGAGCAAGATGACGCACCAATCTATGATAAGAAACTTTCTGAGAAATACGAATATGCGTATGTTCATTATAGAATGACTCCTTATGATGGTGCGATAGATCTGTTCAAAGTGAAAACGAGATTATATTATTTGGATGATTTGATTTATCTCGGTTGGAAACAATTTGCGCAGAAAGGCGTGAATGTTTATGAAATCACTGGGGATCACAAAACCTTTTTATATCCTCCACACGATAAAGAATTTGCTCAGACACTACAGAAAATTTTAGATGAGCGAACTTCTGCAAAAGAAATTAATAAAAGAGCTTCTTCCGGAAAAGCGATGTTAAAAGTTGTTTAGCCATGCATTCCATACAATATAGTTTTATGAATGATATTGTCTGGAATGAGTATAAGGTTAATCAATTTCTGCTCACATCGAATATCGATATATGGCGCATAGCAGTTTCTTCAAACCTCAATTTCATTAATCATTTTGAAAATATCCTTTCTGATGATGAACAGGCAAAAGCGCTTCGCTTTCATCAACAGAAGGATCAACAAAGATTTTTAATAAGCCGAATCGTGCTTTGCAAGCTGATTGCTAGCTATTCAAATCTAGTACCCGATGAAATAAAATTTGCCGAAGGATTAAATAAAAAACCTTTTGCAGAAAATGTGAATTTATCTGATTTGCATTTTAATATTTCTCATTCTGGTGATATAATATTAATTGCAATTAGTAATTCAGAAATAGGTGTTGATGTAGAAAAGGTTGATAATAATTTTTCTTATGAAGAAATTCTTCCTCGCAATTTCAGCGATGAAGAAATTCGTTTCATAAAAAAGCCAGAAGATTTTTATTTATTATGGACACGCAAAGAAGCTTTGCTGAAAGCCACTGCAAAAGGACTTGATGATGATTTGCCACTCGTTCCTAGCCTTGACGGAACACATCATATAAATCACGGAGAGCTTGGATTAAATAAAAGCTGGAACGTAAATAGTTTTCATGTTGAAAAAAATTATGTTGGCAGTGTTGCTTATAATCCTGATAAAAATGTTTTAAAATTTTATGATGTGATGATATTTTGAAAGATTCGTGTTCTATTAATTCTCAATTAATTTTCTTCCATACACATTTCCCATCAACAAAAGTTTTTTCTACTTTGATGGATGTTAGTTCTTCAGGCGAAACAGTTAATGGGTTTTTATCGAGAAGAATAAAATCAGCCAGCATTCCTTTTTGTAATGAACCAAATTGTGGCGTGTTGCTTATTGTCGATGCGCTGACGGTGTAAGCTTTCAACGCTTCTTCAATACTGATGCTTTCATTTGAAGCAATTATTTCTCCTTCATTTGTTTTTCTTGTAACGGCGGCTTGCGCTCCTTTCAACGGATTGAAATCTTTTACAACTGGCGCATCAGAAGAAAGTGCGTTTAATATGCCATGCTGCAAAACAGATTTTACAGGATAACAATGATCCAGATAATCTTCATACAAATACTTAATAAAATTTTTTCCCAGCTCGCTGATGAAAATAGTTTGCATGGATGCGGCGATATCATTTGCAGCCATATCCCTCAACTGTTTTTCTTCTGGCAAACCCAAATGCTCAATGCGTTTTATAATGTTTGGGAAAGAGGTGTTTAGATTTTTATAAATATCAATCACAAATTCAATGGCAGCATCGCCGATTGCATGTGTTGCAACGCCCAAACCCTTTGTCATGGCTGCTTTACAAAGATTGAAGTATTGCTCTTTTTTCAACCGCAATATTCCTTGCTCGTTTGAATTTTTATAATGCCTTTTTAAGGCTGATGTTTTTCCGCTCAATCCACCATCACTAAAAAACTTTACTGTGTTCACATTGAAGAAATCAGAAGAAAACATTGAAGGGATCGGATATGGATTTTCCCCGCCATCGGGTAATATGATAGGAATGGCATTCAACCGAAAACCCAATTCGTTTGCGTCATTCATTTCATAATATGCTTCGAGTAATAATGGATCAACTGCCGGATCAGTTGCTGCGGTGATGCCGTAACTATACATTTCATCACGCGCCGTTTTCACCATTTGTTTCAGCTCACTTTTTGTATATGCTGGAATATGTTTGGTAATCAATCCGAGGGAAGTCTCAGAAAAAATACCATTCGGTTGTCCGTTGCTGTTAATTTGCATTTCGCCGCCTTCAGGAACATTCGTTTTTGAAGTGATGCCAGATAACTCAAGTGCTTTTGTATTGGCTATCGCAATATGTGCGCAGGTTCTTATTACATAAACAGGTTTATCTTTTATTACCTTATCCAAATCATCCTTGGTTGGAAGCCTTCCATCTTTCCAAGCTGCTTCATTAAAGCCACGGGCTGTAACCCAAGCCACATCAGGGTATTGACGTGAATAGTCTTCCAGCATCGAAAGCATTTCATCTAAACTTTTTGTCCCGCGCACATCGAGCATGAAGGTTTTTAAATTACCGACTTTCCAGATGTGAATATGCGAATCATTAAAACCCGACATCAATGTTTTGCCTTGTGCATTGATGATTTCTGTGTTTGAATGAATGAGCGATTGGAGTTCTTCAAACTTTCCAACAGCTTCAATTTTATTTTTATTGATAACAATAGTATCACTTCCTTTCATAAACCCATTGTGAAAGGAGAGGATGTTTGCGTTATGAATTAATAGTGTTGACAATGTCGTTATTTTTTTGAACCACGGAGGCACAGAGAGCACGGAGTTACACGGAGACCCTCTGTGTTCCTTTGTGCTCTCTGTGCCCTCCGTGGTTCAGATTTGTTGCGTAGTAAACAAAATGTAAAAGAGCCCGCCGCGGCGGGACAATGTTTAATAGTAGCACTTCAGCTTGGCTCACAAAAATGCTAAAAATTAAAACAAGATCATTTTAATGAACCGCTCTTTTCAACCTATCAACTAATCAACCTCGCTTCCCCTGACCTCTCGCAATCGCATCCTCCAAAACCTTCAGCCCTTCAATCAATTGCTCATCCGTGATCACAATCGGTGGCAACAAACGAATGCAATTGCTGAACAAACCTGCGCGGATCATTATCAATCCGTTTGATACTGCATCTTTAATCACTTCCAAAGTTACTTCTGCATCAGGTTCTTTCGTGTTGCGATCTTTTACAAACTCAACAAGACACATGGCACCGATGCAACGCACATCACCGATGATCTTATATTTCTCTTTCCATTTTTCCAATGTAGTGCGAATAATCTCTCCCACTTCATTCACTCTTTTCAAAAATGCTTCGCTCTTCAAAATTTTAATCGCTTCGATTGCTGCAACACATGCAACAGGACTGCCGCCATACGTTCCGCCAACGCCACCGAGATGAGGCGCATCCATGATTTCAGCTTTGCCAGTGATGGCACTGATAGGCATTCCCGCACCGATTGATTTTGCGCTCACAATAATATCCGGCACAACGCCGCTATGTTCCACTGCAAATAATTTCCCTGTTCGCGATGCGCCACATTGAATTTCGTCAGCAATAAAAACAATGCCATGCTTATCGCACACTTCGCGGATTTTATGAAGATATGCATCCGGTATCGGAAGAAAACCGCCCTCACCCTGAACGGGTTCGATAATAATCGCCGCCAGTGAATCAGGATCAACTTGTGAGATAAACGCTTCTTCTAATTTTTTGATGCAATGTGACACGTATTGTTCTTCGGTCATTCCCTCAATGCCGCGATAAGTGTTCGGCGCAGCAATGCGATAAATATCCGACACATAAGATCCGAAGCCTTTTTTAAATAATGAATATTTGCTGGTAAGGCTCAACGTTAATAATGTGCGACCATGATATGCGCCTTCAAAACACAACACTGCATTGCGTTTGGTATAATATTTCGCGATGTTGACAGCGTTCTCAACCGCCTCCGATCCTGAATTGGCAAGCAATGTTTTTTTTGGGAAATTTCCCGGCGTTACGCTGTTCAACAATTCAGCGAGCTCAAGATATGGCTCCATGGTGGTGACTAACGTGCATGTGTGTATGTATTTATCCAATTGCTGTTTGATCGCGTTCACCACATTTTCATTTCTGTGACCAACGTTGATCATGCCGATGCCACCAGCAAAATCTATCAATTGATTTCCGTCCACATCCCAAACCAATGCGCCTTCTGCTTTTTCAACAACCACTTCAGTTGATTTTGCCAAACCCGATGGCAACGCGTTTTTTCTTCTTTCCAATGCTGCTAATCCTTTTGGTCCCGGCAATGCTGTTTTTAATTGTATGTGACCCATAAAATGAATTATATTTTTTTAGAAAAATGATGACAATTTAATGAGAACCCTTTGTTGAGATATAAGCGATGCGCATCGAAACGAGTATAACCAGAATCGAGCGTCACTGCTTCATATCCTTTTTCTTTTGCTTTGTCAATTACATGATCAAGCAAATTTCCTGCATAACCTTTCCCTCGAGATTCAGGTAATGTAGAAAGATCATCGATATAAAAATGTTTGCCATTATATAAAAATTGCAAGTAGCGAAAACCAACTGCCGCAACTACCTTGGCATCTTCTTCAATATATGCAAGTGTATATCCTTCGGTGATCATTTCTTTTACAGTTGCAACGAAATTATTTTTGTTGAGATGTGGTCTTAACGCAAACATCACATCCCAGCATTTTAAAATATCCTCTTCGGAGAGTGCGATTTTAATTTCCATTTTAGAGATTTAAGATTTCCTCAATTCGAACTTTCATTATCAATTTTTGATTATTTCTTTTTTGCTCCCGGCTTTTGTAATTCTATTTGGCATCGTTGCGTCGCGCTCTTGTACTTTTTGTTTTCTATTGAGCTTTGGTTTCATAATTCCAAGGAGCATGAGTTATGCAACATTACTTCACAATAATTGGCAACATCGTCTTCTAAATCTCTAAGATTCCTCCTTCGTCGGAATGACAGATCCAAGTGATTTCATGTCTTATGAAAATATATGACTTTCAATCCCTAAAACAATCCGTAACTCCTCACATTTTCACTTTGAGCAATTTTCAAATTTTCACATTTGCATCACACTTCCTTTCCAATATCCAACTTTATCAGCACGCCAAAACCCCCGCACACAGGATCGCTCACATAATCTGGTATTAATGCTATTGGCTCGAAACCAATTTTCATTTGTGTTGAGATTGTTGGATCAAATCTTTTTCTTTCGATCAGTTCCTGATAATAATTTTCGCCACTCATTTGGCTGCTCACTGCACCATAGCCGCTCATCATTCCAACAGTTAGCTGCCCTTTCAAACTTAATTGTTTTGCAATTTCGTGTCGTGCACGATACAATGCTCTTGCCAAACCCAATCCTCGGTAATAAGGATGCACGCCAATATCCAGACCGTAAAGCCAGTCGCCATGAGGATCGTGGTTGGTCATCCATCCGCCAGCAATTGTTTCTTTGAATGTGTGATGATAATCTGCAAAATCAAAACTGCTCCTCATGGAAGAAGTCATCCCGATCACAACATCTTTATCAGTGATCACAAATTGTCCTTCCGGGAAAATTTCGAGATGCTTTAAATAATGTTTTGCTTTTATCAGTTCGTCATCAGCAAGTGTAGGGAAAACAATTTTTTGTAGCGCTTCCAATTGCTCTGCATGTTCAGGTTGCATGTGCAGAACGGTCAGGTCGTTGCTGATTTTTTGCTGATATGAAATAGTTAGGTTAGGCATGGTCGTTAGTTTATGAAGTGGTGTATCCAAATATTAAATAAGCCACGCATGATAATCCAAATGCAATGAATGAATATGGCATTTGTGTTAATCCATTTTCAAGATTATTGCACTCGGTGCTTTGCGCAGTGAGAATGGTTGCATCAGAATAAAGGCAAGCGTTTGAACCGAATACGCCAGCGCTTACGATCGCTCCGCAATTCAACAGCACATTGCTTCCGAGATGTTGTGCAAGCGGGACTACCAATGGAATTGCGACTGCATATAATCCCCATGAAGATCCTGTTGTTACTGCAATTAAAGAGAGCGATGCAAAAACCAATAGTGGCAATAATTGTTTGCTTACATAGGGCGAAACTCCATGCAGTACATATTGTGTCAATCCCATTTTATCGTTCACATCTTTCAGCACATAGCTCATCATTAA
>CAIYPC010000157.1 GCA_903927975.1 uncultured Bacteroidota bacterium
AACAAAAAATAGAATTAATGAAGTTGTCAGTTTTGAAATCATAATAAAATTGAGGCTTTTATTTCTCAGACCATTTTTGTTTCATAAATCGTGTTCAATTTAAAGTTCGGTCATCGGAGTTTCAACAAAGATATATTCTTAGAAACGCTATCATTGATTTTCCGCTAACGTACATTATCAACCGAAAATTAGCAATAGCTGCATGAGAACCAAAATTTGATCGAATGCGAACGCTCCTCCTAATCGAATCACAACAATTTAATCCTCTCTTCCTCCAGATCTATCTGATATGTTTGCCAACGGATAATGTCTTCATCCAATGTGGGATCTTTATTCAGCTCGGCTAAAAATTGTCGTTGGCTTTCTAATAGCTCCTGATAGTTTCTCTTCGTGTCTTCGCTCATCTTCATATTTCCTGGCTGGCTTAATTTATGTTCCCATTGTTCTATCATGCGCTGTAGATAAGAATCTTTATAATGTCCTTGTTCATGTTTTGCTTTTAGCAATCGCAAGGTATGAACTGCGAGCTCGTTTCTTACTTTCAGTTTTTCTTCTTCCTCTGGCAAGTCCTCACTAATTTCAAAAAGCTTAGACCGCTTAATAAGATACGGAAGGGTAAGTCCCTGTATCAACAGCGTAAGTAGGATAACCATAAACGTTATGAACAAAATAAGGCTTCGGTGAGGGAACAGTTTTCCTGTTTCGTTCAGCATTAGTGGGATTGCTAACGCAGCAGCCAGCGACACAACACCCCGCATACCCGTCCACCCTAGCAATAGAGGAATGCGCCACATCCTGTGTCGGTTGTTTCTGCTCGGCGCAACGCTTGGTCTAAAGATGAGTGTTGCTAAAAGCGCTGCATACGAACTGATCATTCTTGCTACTATCAAAATAACGGTTACCAGTATCCCATAATAAATTGCGGTGTGCAATGGTATGCCATCGGCACGAACACCAGCTACAACTTCCGGCAGTTCCAAACCGATTAGCATGAACACGATGCCATTTAGTATAAATATAAATGCTTCCCAAAAACTGTATCCGCTGATGCGGCTGGCGCTCGATAAAAAAGTGAGCCTTCTGTTTGCCAAAAATAAACCTCCTGATACAACGGCCAACACACCTGAGCTGTGCAGATGTTCTGCAATCCAATATAAAAAATAAGGCTCGATGAGCGTGAACGCAATGTCGGAAGATGCATTTGTTGGCAAAAGCTTATGCGCCTGCATAAATATCCATCCACAAATTAACCCGATGGAAACACCACCAACCACCATCCACGAAAAACTCATCATTGCATCATGAAAAATAAATTGACCGGTTCCAACAGCCAACAATGCGAATTTGAAAATGATGAGCGATGATGCATCATTGAGCAAACTTTCGCCTTCCAATATCGCGGCTGTTCCTTTCGGGATTTTTACAAAATTCATAATGGCTCCGGTGCTAACGGCATCAGGCGGTGAAACAATACCACCCAATAAAAAACCGAGAGCTAAGGTAAATCCCGGGATAAAATAATTCGTTAACACAGCTACAGAAAGTGCAGAAAAAAACACGACCAAAAAAGAAAAACTGCCAATGATGCGCCACCATTTTTTCATTTCCTTAAAAGAAATACTCCACGCTGCTTCAAATAAAAGCGGTGGCAGAAAAATAAAAAAGATCATTTCAGGATCTGTCTGCACTTTGGGCAAGCTCGGAACAAAACTGATTAATAATCCCGCAACTACCAAGAGCACAGGATATGCAATGCGCAATTTGGTTGCCAGCATTTCAATCAGAACGATGGCCAACACCAACGCCAACATAAAAGGTAATTGTTCCTGCATAATGTAAAATGAATAAGGTTGAATTTTTAGAATGGTAAAAATAGATGAAACTCAACTTGGAAAGAACTGCTTAGTTAAAAAATATCGTTTACGTGAGTGCGCAACAAATTTTGCGATTGTCATGTCCTGAAATGAGGTTACCACTTTAGCAAATTTAAATCAGGACATCAGTGAAAGGAAATTATTTCAGCCCTATTATGACGGGCAGTTAAAGACTAAAAATTATTGAAGAATATCTGGCTAAGCTAGGGGGAAACTAATAATTAAAGAAGTGCCGCCGCCTTTTTCTGAAGCAACATGAAAATGCCCATTCAGTGCTTTCACTCTTTGAGTGATATTGGAGATGCCAATTCCGCTTCTACATTTATTGACATCAAAACCCACTCCATTATCCTTAATTTTTAGTTGCAACCCGTTGCAAGATTTAGAAAGCGCCACTAACATTTTGGAGGCTTTTGCATGCTTTAAAATATTATTTATCTGTTCCTGAATGATACGGAATAAATGGAGTTTTTGTTCTGCTGTGAGTAGTGGCTCAGCGCTTTGATCCATTCTGGATACAATTCGCAATCTCTTGTCGTGCGAAATAGTTTGAACAAGATTTTTAACCGAGCTAATCAGGCCAAAATCCTGTAAGTCATAGCTAACAAGTGAAGAAGATAATTTTCTTATTTCAATAATCGCTTCTCTTAGGTTTTTAGAAGATTCGAAAAGAAGAATTTCCCTTTGGGGTATTTGTTTTATGGCGAGGTCGGTCAACATTAATGAAGCTACAATCATTTGACTGATATTATCGTGAAGCTCTGCAGCAATGACCTGCCTCTCCTTTTCCTGTGCATCGGTAATAACCTGTGCGATTTTTTGTTCCTCCAATTTTTTATTCTCTGTAATATTTTTCGCATTAACAACAATTCCTTTTATATGCTCAACATGCAGCAGATTTGTGGCAGTTAATTCTACCCAAATAACCTGACCCGTTTTATGCTTAATTCGTAAAACAGAATTTATGATCAAATTTGTGTGGTTAAGGATTGTTTCATATTGCTGTTTTGCCTTTGCGGGATTATTTCGGAACAACAGATCAAATGAACTTTTGCCAATCAGCTCTCTGCTGTCATAACCCAGCAAGCTTTTTATCTGATGCGTCGAGTATATGATGTCTCCGGTATGGTTTAGTATAACCATTGCTTGTGATAAATTATCAATCATAACGTTTGATCTGAGTTGCATAACATGGGATTATATCAATTAATAGTATTTACTTTAAATTCATTTGCAATTGACAATAGGCAAGACTCTGCTCAATGTTTATTCGATATTCTCTTCTATTAATTTTTGTCAGGTGGTCAAATCTATTTTCGCAGTATTGTTTTGATGAAAGGGTTGGATGAAATCGGGTGCAAAGGTTTGCTATTATATTTTAATACAGCTTGGAAGAACAAACAAAAACCTGCTAAAATCAAATAGGTTTCTGTCTGTATTGCAAAGGAGATAAATCCAATCTTTTCCGAAAGAAAGAAGAAAAATAATTTGGGTCATCAAAACCCAATTCGTAAGAAATCTCCTTTATAGTGTGAGGTGATGAATGTAGAAGAAATTTCGCTTCTAGGAGGATGTAATTAATAATCGTTTCTTTCGCTGTCAGCCCAGTATACTTTTTCACCAGAAAATTCAAATGGTTAGGGTGCATATGCAGTGCGTCAGCATAAAACTGAACTAATCTTTCTTTTCTGAAATTCTTTTGCAGCAATTCATTGAAAGACTCCATTACATCATTATAAATGTCCTCATGTTGCCAGGTTTCTGCATCGGTAAAAATACGATCGCATTGGATCAAAAGCTCAAGGATTTTAATAGCAATCATTTCATTTTTGCCTTTTAGGTTCTTATTATATTCTTGTAGAATGTATTCGTAAATAATTCCTAATTGTTTTACCTGCTCGTTAGATAAGATTAAAAATGGCTTAATTGAAGTCTTGAATATCTTCTTATTAACAATATGCTGTTTTGGGAAAACACGTTGCAGGAAAAATTCTATGTTGAAAGAAAGCCAATACCCAGAGCAGTCGGTGGACCAGTATTTGCTTGAATGAGTCACTCTTTTAGGAATAACAAAGACCGTATTCTTTTGAATAGGAAAAGTAAAGTAGCCAATAGTTTTTTCGCCAGTACCTTTTTTTATAAGGACAATAAAAAATTGTGATTGACGGATTGGTGGTATTACGCCTTCCACTGCATCAATAAAATCTTCCAACCGGTGAATTTGAAAACTGAATTTGTGCTTTAGCCTGTTATCCATATCAATTATACCGTCTTTTGCATATTTGCGGAATGCTTCACGATATTCTTGAATTATAATGGCGTCTTCATCCATTGATGTGTAAGTTAGCAAGTCAAGTTAAAGTCCTGATTACAAGGTAAGATATTTTTCACCGATGTTGTGGTCTACGATAACCTCTGTTTGCTCTCGACTTAGTTCGTGTTCTCGCAAACCAATCATGCATTCATAAAGAATCATGGATTAATAGTTGTCAATTATTAATTCAACCTCTTTTCCCTAATTCAATCACTTCGCAATTTTTAATGTCACTGCCATCAATCGCGAAGCGTATTATCGTTCTCATTTTATGCCAGCCCTGATTGCCGGCTGCGCCGGGATTGATATGAAGGCATTCTAATTGCGCATCATACATCACTTTAAGAATATGTGAATGGCCACAGATAAACATTTTCGGTTTTTGATCAGCGATTTCTTCTTTAATAGCCGTTGTATATTTCGGGGGATATCCGCCGATATGGATCATAAATATTTTTACATCTTCACATTGCCAAAATAATTTTTCTGGATAAACATTTCTGATATCGCTTCCATCAATGTTTCCGTACACCCCGCGAAGTGGCTTCAGCGATTTTAATTTTTCTGCAATAGAGATATCTCCAAAATCTCCGGCATGCCAAATCTCATCGCATTGTTCAAAATGTTTAAAAATATTTTCATCCAAAAAACCATGCGTGTCTGATATAAGGCCGATGCGTGTCATTGCTGCGAAGATGAATAAAAAAATTAAAACAGACTTTTTAAATAGAATTAAGATAATCTACAAATTTATTATATGGCAGCTTTTTAAGCCTTTACTAACCCCACTGTGAACATTTTAAGCCGTTCAATTTCATTAACTTTGATTTGTTATAAATTAGATTAGCTTGTTATAAAAATATAAAATGCCATTCCACAGAAACTTCACATATTGGATTGATAAAAGAAAGTGGAAGTTTTATTTCCTGATGCTTTCTCTTGAATTGAATAAGTAAGAAATAGCTCAATGAGACAATTGCTCAATGAGTGGTTTTCGTATTGAGCCATTTTCACATTACTTCATTTTCAAATTAAACTATCATGTCCTACTATCATAAACTCGGCAGCATTCCTCACAAGCGCCACACGCAATTTCGTCAACCTAACGGGGAGCTATATGCGGAACAATTATTTTCTACGGAAGGTTTCTCGAACGATTATTCTTTGCTCTATCATTGTCATCCGCCAACAGAAATTATTAAGACAGATGAACCTTATGATGTTTCTCCGAAAATTGCAGAAGAAAAAATGCTGAAACATAGAAGCTTTGAAGGATTCAAAATAAAACCTGAAAATGATTTTTTGCAAAGCAGAAAAGTGGTGTTGATGAATAATGATTGCCATATTTCACTCGCAGCGCCACAGCAAAGTATGACAGATTATTTTTTTAAGAATGCTGATGCTGATGAAATTATTTTTGTGCATGAAGGAACAGGCGTTTTAAAAACAATGTATGGAACCCTGCCATTTGGTTATGGTGATTATCTCGTTGTTCCGCGTGGCACCATTTATCAGATTGAATTTACGGATACTGATAACCGTTTGTTCATTGTTGAATCTTTCAGTCCCGTTCGGTTTCCCAAAAAATATTTGAGCAAATATGGGCAACTGCTCGAGCATTCGCCTTATTGCGAGAGGGATATTCGTCCGCCACAAGAATTGATAACGATTGATGAGAAAGGAGATTTTGTAATCAAAACAAAAAAGAAAGGAAACATTTATGGCATTCATTATGGTCATCATCCTTTTGATATTGTAGGGTGGGATGGATGCTGTTATCCATTTGCTTTTTCCATTCATGATTTTGAACCGATAACAGGAAGGGTGCATCAGCCGCCACCAGTTCATCAAACATTTGAAGGAAATAATTATGTGGTATGTTCTTTCTGCCCGCGATTATTCGATTATCATCCACTTGCTATTCCTGCGCCATATAATCACAGTAATATTGATAGCGATGAATTGATTTATTATGTAGATGGAGATTTCATGAGCCGCAAAAATGTTACGAGAGGAATGATCACATTACATCCGGGCGGAATTCCTCATGGGCCACATCCCGGTGCTGTGAAAAAAAGCATTGGTGCAAAAGAAACAAAAGAACTCGCTGTGATGGTCGATACATTTCATCCATTGATGCTAACAGAAGATGCACTGAATATTGAGAATGCAGATTATGTGATGAGTTGGGCGGAGTGAGTAGAGAGTTGTAAGTTAAGAGTTATAAGTCGGGAAGTCCGAAAGTCGGAAAGATCGGAAGTAAGAAGAGGAATTGCATTTTGTGAATTTTCTTTCGGTCATTCTGACTTCCCGTCTTTCTGACTCCTAAGCTCCATAAGCCTGAAACCTATTCCTATACTCCAACGGTGAAAGCCCCGTTATTTTTTTAAAGGTTGTCCGGAAAGCCTTGTTGTCATTATATCCTACGGCATACATCACTTCGTTGATATGATATCGAGAGCTTTCTAATTGTCTTCGCGCTGCTTCAATTTTTAAGTACTGAATATATTCTGCGGGAGAATAATTAGTTGCTTTTCTAAATCTTCTTTCAAAATTTCTTCTACTCAATAAGCTGCGGGTTGCAAGCTCTTCAATATTGATTTTCTCTGCATAATTTTTTTCAATGAATTCCTGCGCATGGATCACTGTTTCATCTTCATGCATTTTAAACCCACTGAAAATTGAAAACGAAGATTGATTGAAACGATTGATCTCTATTTCAAAAATCTTGGAGCAGAGAATTGCCATTTCACGGTTCACATATTTTTCTACAAGATGAAGGATGAGATTTAAAAATGAATAAGCGCCGCCACTTGAGTAAATCCCCTTTTCTTCATGAATGATTGTTTTTACTAATTCCACATCAGGGAACATCGTTCTGAAAGCATCATAAGCAATCCAATGCGTGGCAGTTTTTTTACCTTTTAATAATCCGGTTGATGCAAGCAAAAATGCGCCAGTGCAAAGGCTCGCAATCTCCGCACCTTGTTTGTATTGCTGAACGATCCATGGATAAACGGCTGCATTTCTTTTTACTTCTGCTGGTATATCACCGTTTATTGCAGGCAGAATTATCAAATCAGTTTTTTCAACTTTATCGATTGTTGTGTGCGGTCTGATATTGAATGCACCATCATACAAATTTGTTTCTTCGCTAAGACCAACGAGTTGAATTTTGAATGCCATCGATTTTGCAGGATTTTGCTTCTGGAGGGTTCTATTCACCTCAGAAAAAATTTTATAAGAACCAATTGCGCTGCTCAAAATAAAATCGCCCGCAGGAATAAAAATTGAAATGTGTTTTGTTGTGCTTGTATGTTGCACATTTTTTTTTGAATTGTTCTTTTTCATAATAGAGAGTGGTGAATGGAGAGTGGTGAATAGTGAATGGTCAATAGTTCATGATTTTAATATCTGCGTTGTAAATATTGTTCTGCTCTATTCACTACTCATCATTGACAATTGACCATTCACATCCAAAGTTACCTTTTCCCCTTGTCGCAACCAACCCCTATGATTGCCGTTAGGACACACCGTCCGGTGTTATAGATGCACATACATTTGCCCTGTTTGTTTCACCATAAAAAATTTTAAAATGAAAGAGTATCTATTTTTATTAAGAGCCGGAAAGCCAGCAAGCGAAAAAACAGAAGCAGAGAACAAGACTGAAATGCAAGCCTGGGGCGCATATATGGGCAAGTTGGCACAGGGCGGAAACTTAGTAGGAGGATTGCCGTTGATCGGTGGTGGCAAAACTGTTTCTGCAAAAGGCACTACCTCAGAAGCTGTGACGTCTGCAAAGGAAGGAATTATTGGTGGCTACTTGATCATTAAAGCTGATAGCCTTGACAAGGCTGCTGAATTGGCAAAAGGTTGTCCTCATATTGACAACGAAGGAAATATTGAAGTGAGAGAAATTGGTGCGATGCCAGCTATGTAAGGAGAAAGCTGAGGGCTATTAGCTACGAGCGGTGCGCCCGAAGCTCAGAGCGCTCAGCTCAAAGCTTTTCACAACAGTAATGCATAACCGAGTTAAGAAACCATATATCAAGTATGAAGTTGTAAGCTATTAGTTGCAACTATGAGTGAAGGCTCGTAGCTCGTAGCTATCCGCTCAAAGCTTCCTATATCATAAATCATAAATTCTTTATTATGTCTATTCAAATCATTGCTAAACAATTTGCTTTGCACACACGCCTTTTTAATAATGTGCTGGAAGGCGTTGAAGAATCTCAAGCTGGCAAGCGCATGACCGAAGAGGTGAACCATCTTCAATGGATTGCGGGTCATCTTACAAACGCACGGTACAACTATGCACCGATGATTGGGCTGAGCGATATATTTCCTTACAAAGATTTGTACATGGATTCAACCGCTCCGCCACCGGGCAATAGAGCGATTAATGCATCAATCAAATATCCTTCGCTCACTGAAATTTTGAAATGCTGGAATTCTTATTCGCCTGCATTTGTTGAAGCGATTTCGAAGCTAGGCGATGCACAACTTTCTGCTGAACTTCCTTTTGGCACACCGATCAACGACAAAACAATGATTGGCTTTTTAGGGTTTCTAACTAGTCACGAAAGTTATCACATTGGGCAAATGAGCATCATCAGAAAATATCTTGGGCTTGGTGCGATGTCTTATAAATAAATTTCTTTTTAGTGAAAGGAGTGAGATATAAAATTTTTAACTTACATATTCACGCCTTCTTCACCCCTAAATATTTTTTATGAACAGCATCAACTGGAAATTGATTTTTCAATTGTCTCTTTTCGGGCTTGCTATGTCGTTAGCAACTATTTCTCTTGTTCCCGAAAATTTGGAGTTTATTTTTTGGATAGTGATATTTATCATTTGCGCCTACATTGTAGCGAAGCAGGCTCCATCAAAATATTTTTTGCATGGGTTTTTGATAAGCATTTTCAATGGCATCTGGATAACGATCGGGCATGTGTTTTTTGCAGCAACATATTTAGCCAATCATCCAAATGTTGTGAAGATGAACGGAAGTATGCCGATGATTATGAGGCAACATCAACGTTCATCAATGATAATTATGGGATTGCCGTTTGGAATAATCTTTGGACTGATACTTGGACTGTTTTGTTTTATTGCATCGAAAATAGTGAAGAAGACCGTGAGTCAGTAAAGTCGGGAAGACCGGAAGTCCGGAAGTCAGCAAAGACCGAAAGCCTGAAAGAAAATCAAATGTCATGAATGCTTCTTTCGGACTCTCGGACTTTCCGTCTTCCCGACTTTATTTTAAGAAGTCAGCTCTTCATACGCTGCCTGCAACCCACGTTCAATGCCATCTCCTTGCCATTCGGTAACTCCGGGAATCGATTTCTCTTTCAAAATATCTTCTTTTGTTTTTCCATCTTTAATTTCTTTGCCAACAAAGTCGAGCAATTTGGCGAGATAATCCTGCATCGCTTTCAGATCATCTTTATTACCTGTAACTTTTTCGGGATCGAATGCGTGACCAAAAACAAAAATGGTTTCATTATCAAAAGTGCCGAGTGTTTTATCGAGAACCGAAATCCAACTTTTTATATTTGCTCCTGCACTACGATCAATAAAAGCCCAACGTCGATTGAAAACAAGATCGCCCATGTGCGCAATATTTGCATGTTGAAAATGAATGATGCTATCTCCATTTGTGTGACCTTGTCCAAAATAATAAGTCTTTATTTTTTCTTTTCCCACTTCATAAGTTTGCGAATCCACATAAGTGAGATCAGGATATAATTGTTTGTCTTCTATTTTTTGTTGAACCGCAACTCTCTTTTGGTTGGTCAACGAGTTTTCATGTGCAGCAACATTTTTTACCAAACCTTTAAAAGCAATATTGCCCAAAGTGTGATCGCCATGATGATGTGTGTTGATAAGATAATCAAAAGGCTTGTCGCTGATCTTTTTCAATTGATCGATAAGATGCTGTGCTTGTTCAGGAAATTCTGCATCAACAACTGCAATCCCTTTTTTTGAAAGGAGATAAGCAATCGTTCCGCCTTTCTCTGTGAATATTCCAACGTCATTGCGAAGAATTTTCATCTTCCAAGGATCATCAGCAATAAAATTTGCAAAAAGTTTTGTGTTCAACAATGACAATGCTCCCAAAGAGAGGGAAGTGTTGCGAAGAAATATTCTGCGTTGCATAGTAGAAGTTTTGTTAGTGAAAGTTACGGAAAAGTCAGAAAGCCCGAATGTTGGTAAAGTCGGAAAGGATACCCTTTTTTTGGTATAATTCTTATTTGTAATCTATTAATCTTTATTTGCCTGTTGGCTTTTTAAAATGTGCAAGATTATTATCAATCAAATGTTCAATTTCTAAAAAACGATTTGCGAGATCTACAATTTCGTTTTGAAAATTTTCTTCATCTAACTTTATCCAACCTTCCATTAATGTCAGCGGACCAAATTCTGTACTTACATTTTTCCAGCGATGTTCAAATTTTTTAAAACTTGCTCTGAATGTTTCTGCAAACTTTCTACTTTCAATTGAGTAGCCTTTTAACTTTCTCAATTTCAATGCATGTATGTTATAGAAAATTTTCTGCTCTTGAATTGTTATATCACTTACCCAAATAGAAAAGAAAATTCTTGATTCAGCAGTGAGCAGATTTTCAGATTCGTTAGCCCATGATTTTTTATATAGCTTCAAAAAAACAGAGTGTTCCTGATATATTCCGACTGCAACTTCAATTTCTTTTTCAGTAAGATTTTTTTTATCAAGTTTATCAGCAGCTTCTTGGAATTTTTTCAAATAAAAAGTGATATCCATTCTTGCAGATTTAATCTAATGCAATGTTTTTTGCTTTCTGACTTTACCGACATTCGGACTTCCGGACTTTCAATCAATACTCCATCTTTCTCAAGCTCGGTGCTTTGAACCAAGTGATGCCAACAACGAGCAAGGTCATGCAACCTCCAAAAACAACAGAAGGCACAACGCCTAATAATTTTGCAGCAACGCCGCTCTCAAATTGTCCAAGCTCATTACTTGAATTGATAAACATGGAGTTCACGCTCATTACTCTTCCACGCATGTTGTCTGGTGTTTTCAATTGCATAATAGTGCCACGCGTTACCACGCTGATGCCATCCAAAATTCCGCTGAGCATTAGCGTTACGAAAGAAATGAAAAATATTTTTGAGAAACCGAAAATGATAATACAAATACCGAAACCTGCAACTGCCAAGAAAAGTTTTTTTCCTTGTTGATGACGGATTGGAAAAAATGTGAGGATGATAATGATGATGATGGACCCGAAATCGGATGCGCCATTTAAAAAACCGTAGCCAATGGATCCGACTTTCAATATATCTCTTGCATAAACGGGCACCATCGCAACGGCGCCACCAAATAATACGGCAAACAGATCAAGAGAAATGGCGCCTAATAATTCTTTTGTTTTGAAAACAAAACGCAGCCCTTCCTTTACGCTGTCCCATGTTTTCTTTTCTCCGCGTTCATTCAATGCCGGTCTGTTTTTCAGTTGAAACAAAACGGCAAATGCAGAAATGATGAGTAACACGATAATCATCAATGTGCCTGTGTTCCCAAGCAATGCAATTAAAAAACCACCCATTGCGTGACCTGTGACTGACGCTGAAAGCCATGCGCCTTGGTTCCATGTGGTGGCGTTTTGCAAAGTGTTTTTTGGGACTATCTGAGCAAGTATCACATTAAAAACTGGTCCGGTAAATGAACGAACAATACCTGTGCAAAATATAACAGCAAAAATGCAAATAGCGATCTGATGATTTTTTATATGGGATGATGTAAATGATGTGGAAAGAAAAAGCAAAATCAACGATGCAAGAAAATATAATGCCACGCCTCTTATTAATAATTTTCTTTTTTCGCTCAGGTCAATAACATGTCCTGCATACAATGCAAATGAAACTGCGGGAACAAATTCTGACAATCCAACAATGCCAATTGCGATAGGAGCGTTCGTTAAATTATAAACCCACCATCCAACGAGTGTGCTCATCATTCTCAAACCCATAATAAATAAAAAACGCCCCGCAACAAGATTTCTAAATTCACTGATTCTTATTGCGGCGTAAGGATCTTGCTTTAATTGTTCATCTGCCATTTTAGAGGGTTTAGTTTAAGTCCGGAAGACCGGAAGTCTGAAAGTCCGAAAGACGGAGTCTGCTGTGCTTGTTTTTCTTTCTGACTTTCGGTCTTTACCGACTTCCCGACATTTCAACGTGTCAACTTTTCAACCAATCAACCAACTCACGGTAACACAAAATAATGTTGCCCCGAATCATAATCCTTATCCAACGCATCCAGCACCACTTGAAAATGTTTGGGGTTGCCAAGAAAATCTGCATTCGTGGCATCAATATAAATTGTTTTCAGATTATGTTGCTTGATATAATTAGTATAAGCCTGCTGAATTTCGAAAAGATAGTTATCAGAAATTGATTGCTCGTAACTACGATTTCTTTTTTTAATGTTCACTTGCAGTTTGCTAACAGGCGCATGCAGATAGATCACAATATCAGGCTGCACCAATTGCTGATAGATGATCTCAAATAATTTTTGATATAGCCGAAATTCATCTTCAGGCAAATTCACTTTTGCGAACAACAAACATTTTGTGAAAAGATAATCTGACACCGTAATGTTATGGAACATATCTTTTGTGTGTACCAGTTCTTTCAATTGTTTATAGCGCTCTGCCATAAAAAACAATTCGAGCGGAAATGCAAATTGCTTCGGGTTCTCATAAAATTTAGAAAGAAAAGGATTGTCAGCAAATTGCTCCAATATAAGCCGCGAATTAAAATGCTTCGCCAGCAAATGAGCAAGCGTTGTTTTGCCAGCACCAATATTTCCTTCTATGGTTATAAAGTGATAGTTCATTAGAAAGTGATAAGTTGTAAGTGGTAAGTTATAAGTGCAAACCAATTCAATCACTACTTATCACATGCCACTTTTCACTTATAACTGTACTCTCAGCAAAGAAATACGAAAACACACAAACTATATTCCCATTTTCTTCACATCAAGTACATCCCCACATTCATTCAATAAAGTTTGAATATTCTTTTTGAAAACAGGATGCACAAACAGGCTCGCTATCTCATTCATTGGCACAAGTGCAAATTTTCTGTTCTGGATTTCGGGATGTGGTATTTTTAAATCAGGAAGGTTTATGATTTCTTCATTATAAAAGAGAATATCGATATCAATTGTTCTTGCACCATATTTTTCATTGCGAACCCGCCCCATTTTTTTTTCGATGATCAATATATTGCTCATCAGCACTTCTGCCGCCAGCGAAGTTTCAATCAATAATACCTGATTTAAAAAATTTGGCTGATTGGTTTTGCCCCAGGCTGCTGTTTCATAAATTGCAGACTGCCCAACAATTTCACCTAACAAAACAGAGATATATTCCCGAGCCTGTTTTAAAAAATTCAAACTGTCGCCTTCATTGCCTCCTATCAGTAAATATGCTTTGTTCATGGATTGTGTATTTTCAGCCCACCAAATATCTTTATTTTTGAGGTTATTTAAAATGATACTCTATGGGTAGTTTTTTCAAAATGTTTTTTTCGTCCTTGCTTGCGTTCGTTGTTTTGGTACTTGTTTTGTTTTTTATCCTCGCTGGAGTTGTTGCGGGACTTACATCCTCAAAAAAATCGGAAAGCGGGAGCAAAGCAGTGCTGGTGCTGGATCTCAGCCAACCTTTTCATGAACAAAAACAGGACAATCCTTTAGCAGATTTAGGCACTGATGATCAATATGATGTTCCTGGTTTGTATGATGTGATCCGCTTGCTAGATCATGCAAAAAATGATTCATCTGTAAAAGGGATTTATATTAAATGTGGAAGCAATAATAATGGTTTTGCAACGAGCGAAGAAATCCGCAACGCATTATTGAATTTTAAAAAAAGCGGCAAATTTATATTTGCTTATGGTGATGTGATCCCGCAAAAAGCTTATTACGTAGCCAATGTTGCTGATAAAATTTATTGCAATCCGCAAGGTGGCGTTGACTGGAAAGGTTTTTCCATCGAAGAAATGTTTTTGAAAGAAGCGTTGAACAAATTGGAAATCGAACCGCAAATATTTTATGCAGGAAAATTTAAAAGCGCCACAGAGCCGTTGCGTGAGGAAAAAATGACTGATGCCAATCGCATTCAGTTGACAGAATTATTGAATGAATTTTATCAAAGCTTAGTGACAACAACCGCAGAAGAAAGAAATATCGATACAGCCACTTTGCAAAAATGCGTGCAAGAACATCTCATAAAATTTGCATCAGATGCTTTGCAATATAAATTGGTTGATGGATTGAAATATGATGATCAGTTAAAAGATGAGATAAAAGAAAAATTGAAGATTGATAAATATGATATGATAAATTTTGTGGCGATTGGGAAATATGAAAATGCGGTGAGCTATAAAAAAACAGGCAGCAATAGAATTGCACTCATATATGCTGAAGGAGATATCGTTGATGGCAAAGGCGATAACGGGCAAATTGGAGGAAATACCTTTCGCGGTTATATCCGCAGAGCTAGGCTGGATAAGGATATTAAGGCAATTGTGCTTCGCATAAATTCTGGTGGAGGAAGTTCGATGGCGAGCGAAAATATGTGGCGCGAAATAACAATTGCAAGAAAAGAAAAACCGGTGATTATTAGTTTTGGTGATGTTGCTGCATCTGGAGGTTATTATATGTCGTGCAATGGCGATAGCATTTTTGCAGAGCCGAACACCATTACAGGATCAATTGGCGTGTTCAGTATTTTGCCCAACATGCAAAAGTTTTTCAAGAATAAATTAGGCATCACCTTCGATGAAGTGAAAACTGCACCAGATGCAAATGAACTTTCTGTAAGCAAGCCGCTCACCGATATGCAAAAGCGATATTTTCAAAATGAAGTTGACAGCATTTACCATACTTTTAAATCACGCGTTGCCGATGGTAGAAAAAAAGATATTGAATATGTTGATAGCATTGCGCAAGGAAGGGTTTGGCTTGGCGAAAGAGGTTTGCAACTTGGGTTGGTTGACAGACTTGGAGGTTTGCAAGATGCGGTTGACTGTGCCGCAAGAATGGCAAAGGTTTCTGATTATAGGTTGAGCGAATATCCAGAACCAAAAGGTTTTCTCGATTTATTATTGAGCCATTATAGAAAATCAGTGAGCATAAAAGCAATTAAAGAAGAACTTGGTGATGATGGTTATAATACATACATGTCCTTGAAAAAAGTAAAACAAATGGTTGGAAAGACCCAAGCGAGATTGCCATTTGATTTTACTATTAATTAATGCAAGGGGATTAGAATCATCAGAAAAATTTATTTAAGAAATGTCGCAACAATATAATCAGTTCAAGGCAATGTGGTCTATCGGCAAAGCCACAATGCGTTCAATTTTCCGCAGCCCGCAAGCAGTTTTTTTTAGTTTGTTTTTTCCGATAGTCCTCATCGTTATATTCGGCTCACTGGGTGGCGGTGGTGGCATTTCCCTTGATGTTGCTTTCGATAGCGAGAGCGATACAACCAATGCAGTTTATCAGGCAATTGATCACACACCTATTTTTAATGTTATTAAAACGAATCAAACTGATATTGAAGACAGGTTGAAAAAAGGGCGTATCACTTCTATCATTGAAGTGAAAAAATTGACTGATGTAAATGGCAAGCCTCAATATGATGTGCATTTAAAAACAACATCTGCCGGACAAAAAGATTTGCGCGTCCTGCAAACTATTTTGCGCGATATTATCTCTAACATCAAT
Source organism: uncultured Bacteroidota bacterium (assembly GCA_903927975.1). Taxonomy (GTDB): domain Bacteria; phylum Bacteroidota; class Bacteroidia; order Chitinophagales; family Chitinophagaceae; genus Puia. The sequence continues at coordinate 15,971 of CAIYPC010000157.1, forward strand.
GCCCAGGCAAATCCAACACATGATAATTATGCCACTGTTTCGCAGGAAGAAATTCCAGGGCGCGTTTATCGATCCATAGATTTTTATTTGCCGGGCATGCTCGGTTTTTCATTGATTGGTTCTGCTATTTTCGGTGTTTCATTTTTGTTTTTCTCACTTCGCGAAGCATTGGTTTTGAAAAGAATGTTTGCATCCCCAATCAGCAAAACATATATTGTTTTAGGCGATGGTATTGGAAGAATTCTTTTCAACCTAACTACCGCAACGGTACTTATTGTATTTGGAAAATTCTTTTATCATTTCACTTTGGCGGATGGGTTCATCACTTTTTTAGAACTGATGGTGCTTTGTGTTTTGGGGCTGATTGTTTTTATGGGATTTGGTTACACCATTAGTAGCCTTGCGAAAAATCAAAACGTGATCCCGATTTACGCGAACCTTTTTATGTTTCCGCAATACTTTTTATCAGGAACATTTTTTCCAAAAACGGCTATGCCCGATTCAATACAATGGCTTATTAATATTCTTCCATTAACCGCATTGAATGATGCGATGCGCAAAGTTTCTTTTGAAGGAGCGCATTTATTTGATTGCGGAAAGCAGATTGGCATTCTGGCAATCTGGGGAATTGTTGTGTATGCAATGGCGATCAAAGTTTTTAAATGGGAATAGGGAGCATTTCGAATTGCGGATTTTTGGATTGCGGATTTCTTTAGGTGTGACTTTCGTTATTATATTTAGCTCTTTTTTGGTTTAAATTTTTTGGGGACGAGCATAGGATTTCTATTAAGCATCGTTGTGTCACTCACTTGTACAGTTGATATTCTATTCAGCAATGTGCAATATTCATTATTAATTTAAGCAGCTTCAATTCAATTGTGAACTTCGAATTTTACAACTGGAAACTAGAAACTGGAAACTGAAAACTCTCATGCGTTTCATTCGATTTATATTCATCAGCCTTATTTTATTCTTCCTTGTGTTCTTTGCTATTTCTTTGGTAATGCCATCGCATATCCGCATTTCTAGAGCGATTGATATTAGTTCAAACAAACAAAAAGTGTTTGATGCTGTTAACGATTTTAAAGTCTGGGACAAATGGAATCAGTTCACTTCAAATTCTTCGCTCACAAATAAAATATTTTCAGACCCATCTTATGGAGACGGGGCGTTTATAAAAGCAGATCAACTACATGTAACAATCATTCAAAGCAATATTGATTCAGTAAAAACAAAATGGGATCAGACAAATGCAAAACATTTTGATGGTGGTTTTAATATCATGGAATTGAGGACTGGCACAATTACCGTTCAATACTATTTTGATTTTTATTTCAAGTGGTATCCATGGGAAAAATTTACCTCACTTGTTTACGATAAACAATTAGGTCCTATCATGGAGGAATCTTTAACAAATTTGAAGTTGTTCGCAGAAAGCAATCCATAACTTTGTGCATTATTCATTTAAACAAATAAAATCAAACTCATGAAGAAGCTTTTATTTTTATTGCCAATTGCAATGATTGCATTGACAGCTTGCGGACAAGGCGATAAAGCAAAACGCCCAAGCCCACCTGCAAAAGCAAGTGGAACAACTGCTAGCGGAACGATGATCAGCATTGATTACAGTCAGCCTTCAGTAAAAGGTCGCACCATCGGAAAAGATTTGGAACCAATGGCTGGAAAAGTTTGGCGCACTGGTGCAAATGAAGCAACTGTTTTCGAAGTGAGCAAAGATGTGAAAGTGGAAGGCAAAACGTTGCCAGCAGGGAAATATGGTTTGTATTCCATTGCTAACGGTGATGATTGGACGATTATCTTCAACAAAACATGGAACCAGTGGGGAACAGAATATGCACAGGATAAAGATGCATTGCGTGTGAATGTAAAATCAAAAAAATCTTCCAAGTTCGCAGAGAAATTTACAATTTCTGTCGGCAAAGATGGAAAAGTAAGTTTATGGTGGGGTGATTATGAAGTTCCATTTACAGTGGAGTAGTGAGTGATGAATCGTGAATGGTGAAATTTTAGTCATTCTTTTCAACCTGTCAGGCTTCAAAAGCCTGACAGGTTTTTTATTTTAAGTAAGAACTAAAAAATATTATTCTTTCATCGCTTCCAAAGAATACTATAATTTTAAATTACAATCCCCAATTTCACATTCACCAAAACAAAGGTCATGAGAAAAATCGCTGCTATTTGCATTGCAAATATTATTGCAATCTTTCAACTACATGCACAAATAGATGCAGGTCTATTTCGTTATCCG
>CAIYPC010000158.1 GCA_903927975.1 uncultured Bacteroidota bacterium
ACAGTTCCTTCACATCTTCACCATGATTGCCATCATGATTGCCAATCCCGAACAATCGTTCTTTCAAAATAGGATCCTTTCCATTCCACAGTGCAACAGAAAAACAGAGTGTTTGAAAAAAATCGGAAATGCCGGCAATACCATCTTCTCCCCACCTGTAAGCCCTGCAATGAGCGTGCTTGTATGGAAAGTAATTCCATGCGTCTCCTGTATTGCTATAATCTTCGCGAACTGTTCCCCATTGTCGTTCGCTGAGGTAAGGTCCCCATTGTTCCAGGGGAATTTTTTTTGTAGCGTTTACTGTAAGTCTTTGATGCTCGGCTGTCATGTGGTATTATAAAGAATGCACTTAGTTTGCAGCAGCTAAATAGAAACAAATCTTTTGCTGATAAGGAAGTGCAAGAGTTAGTTTGGAATATGCGATAAACGCAAAAAAAATTATGTCTAAAAACTTTTAGCAGGCAATCGGTATAATGAAGTTAAGATTTAATGAGGAATTAATAATAAAGCCAAGGTTATTCGTGTGAGCGCCCTTTCAGGCTTTTGTTCTATATTTGTTTACTTTAATTAAAAAGATTTTCAGAGACATTCAAATCTTTTACCAATATTATAAACTTTGAATTTTAAAGAATTTGGCCTTGATGAAAACCTTGTAGAAGGCATTGAAGCCAGCGGTTATGAAACCGCAACACCCATTCAGGAGCAGGTCATCCCAATTATTTTGTCAGGAAAGGACCTGATTGCCGCAGCACAAACAGGTACTGGAAAAACGGCAGCTTTTGTTCTTCCTATCATTAATAAGTTAATTCACTCAAGAACTGAGGAACACATCAATGCTTTGGTAATTGTACCAACGCGTGAGCTTGCTATTCAGATTTCAGAACATCTTGACGGGTTTTCTTATTTCACTTCGATCAGTTCGATTGCCGTATATGGCGGTTCCGATGGATTCAGTTTTGCCAATGAAAAACAAGCATTGTCACGCGGTGCTGATATTGTTGTTTGCACACCGGGGAGAATGATTGCACACCTCAACATGGGTTATGTAAAACTTGATGGTCTTCAATTTTTGGTGCTTGATGAGGCAGATAGAATGCTAGACATGGGTTTTAATGAAGACATCATGAAAATCATTTCTTATCTCCCCAAAAAACGGCAAACACTTTTATTTTCAGCAACAATGCCTCCCAAAATAAGGCAGCTTGCGCATAAGATTTTAAATGAACCTGTTGAGATTACCATTGCGCTTTCAAAGCCTCCGGCAAAAATTGATCAGCACGCATTTGTTGTGTACGAGAACCAAAAAATCCCTTTGGTGAAATGGCTTTTACAGAGCAAAGATTTAAAAAGCATTCTTATTTTTTGCTCCCGCAAACAATCAGTAAAAGATCTGACAAGAGAATTGAAGCGCAGTAAATTTTCTGTTGAAGAAATACATTCCGATCTAGAGCAGCAATCTCGAGAACAAGTGCTGCTTGATTTTAAAAACAGAAAAACAAAAATACTTGTTGCTACGGATATACTTTCCCGTGGAATTGATATTGACAATATTGAATTGGTGATCAATTACGATGTTCCAAATGACGGTGAAGATTATATTCATCGCATTGGCCGAACAGCCCGCGCAGAAACAGATGGCACAGCATACACTTTTGTTGGAGAAAGAGAACATAATAAATTTTCTTCGATAGAAGAATTGCTTGGTAAGCCTGTTCCTAAAGCGGCCGTGCCACAGCAATTCGGCGAGGCACCTTTGTATGAACCAAGGAAAAGAGGTGGCGGTTCAAAAAAACGATATTTTCATCCCAACAATCGTCATCGCTAATTTTCCGGAGACGTTTTTAGAATATCCAACCAAGAAGCAAGCATATCAAAACAATCACAGGAGATGGCAGTCTTGAAAAGTTTAGCAGCAGCCATGTTGCTATTAGAACAATCATCGCAAGAAAAAAATCTTTTAAGCCCGTGACAGCAATATCTTTCATCATATAAAATGCAGCAGCCATCATAATGCCTACAACAACAGCATTGATTCCTTCAAGCGCTCGATAAACGACCGCATATTTTTTTATATTATGCCATATTGGAAAAAAGAAAAGAACCAATAAAGCACTTGGAAGAAAAATGGCAATGGCTCCAATTATACAACCAATTAATTGAAGGCTCGATCCTTTATCTTTCATAGCAACTCCTCCCATAAATGTGGCAACAGAAAATACAGGCCCAGGGATGGCACGCACCATCGCTGCGCCAGTATAAAAATCTTCTTTATTTATTTTGATAATATTTGGGTTCCGCTGCAACAGTTTTTGTGACTCAGGTCTGGCAACAAACTGCTCATACATCATTGGTATGAGAACTTGACCACCGCCAAAAACAAGACTGCCTGATCGATAAATATTTTCAAATAAATTGATTGGTCTTCTGTTTTGCCAATTATCTTTTCTGGCCGTTTCACTCAATACCCCTGCTGTAATAAACACAATTGCAAATAGCCAGATGTTTGCCCATTTTATTTTATAAGGAGCTTCTTCTTTTTGTGGAATACGTTTGCTGCTCAAGTTGGTAACAAATCCACCTAATACAATTAATAGCGGAAACACCCATGGCATTTTGAACAAAGCGTAGGTTGCAATTGCGCCAACGATCATTATTATTCTTGTAATCGGATTGTTTATCGATATGTTGAATGCTTTTGTAGCCGCATAAAATAAAAAGCCAACTGTCATAGGACCCATAAATTTAAAAATATTCGCTTTCGAGTTTTCATGGTTGATATAATCAAGAAAAAAAGAAAGTCCGCCCATTAAAATGCAGGCAGGCAAAATCCATATAATCAACGTCAGAATTGCTAAAGGAATGCCCCCACGTTTATAACCTATCAGCGTGAGCACTTGCGTAGATGATGCACCCGGAAGCATTTGACAAAACGCATTATAATCCATCAACTCTTCTTCGGAAACATAAGGAGTCTGATGAACAAAAGTTTTTATCATCATCCCCAAATGACCTTGTGGCCCGCCAAACGCAGAAATACTGTGAAAAAAAACGGCTCTCAAAAAAGGGATGTGGCGAAGCAATACCATCAGCAGAGAATAAATGTCTTCATAAAAAAATACAATTTATCAATTGTTGCATACATTATCAAAATCAATCGGAGGAAGAAAAAAGTGAAGCGGTATATTCAGTATATTTATTTTTACAAACAACTAAATATTATGAGAAAATTTTTCTTTTTACTTTCTGCAAGTTTCTGTTTTTCTTTTTGTGCTTCTGCGCAAAAAATAAATTTACATTCAAAAATTGATGCTGCCGCAGATAAAATTGAACCACAAACCATTGCATGGAGAAGAGATATCCACGAGCATCCTGAATTGAGCAATCGTGAGTTCCGCACATCGAAATTGATTGCTGATTATTTGAAAACGCTTGGCATAGAAGTTAAAGAAGGCGTAGCGAAAACTGGTGTTGTGGGAATATTGAAAGGCGGGAAACCTGGTCCTGTCGTGGCTTTGCGAGCAGACATGGATGCGCTTCCTGTCACAGAAAGAGTAAATATTCCATTCGCTTCAAAAGTTACTGCTACTTATAATGATAAACAAGTTGGCGTGATGCATGCTTGCGGGCATGATAGTCATGTTGCGATTTTGCTCAGCGTTGCTGAAATATTAAGCGGGATGAAAGCAGATCTGAAAGGCACTGTGAAATTTATTTTTCAACCTGCCGAAGAGGGCGCGCCAATTGGCGAAGAAGGCGGCGCAGAACTTATGATAAAAGAAGGCGTTCTTGAAAATCCTAAAGTGGATGTGATTTTTGGATTGCACATTAACTCACAAACAGAAGTTGGAAAAATAACTTATAGACCTGGAGGAACAATGGCAGGCGTTAATGATATGCAGATTATTGTGAAAGGAAGATCTGCGCATGGAGCTGCACCTTGGTCTTCTGTTGATCCGATTGTTGTGTCTGCAGAAATCATTAATAACCTTCAAACAATTGTTAGCCGCAATGTGAACATCACGGAAAACCCTGCTGTGGTTACAGTTGGCGCAATCAACGGCGGCAATCGCTCGAATATTATCCCTGAAAAAGTGGAGATGATGGGAACTATCAGAACACTAAGCAGCGAAGATGAAAAGCTGGTTATTGAAAGAGTAAAAGAAGTTGCAACAAAAACTGCAGAAAGCGCCGGAGCGACTGCTGAAGTGAAAATTCCATATAGTAATCATTATCCAGTTACATATAATGACCCAGCATTGACGGAAAAAATGTTGCCCACATTACAAAGTACTGCTGGTGCAGGAAATGTAATGTTGAAGCCGCCCGTGACTGGTGCAGAAGATTTTTCTTTTTTTGAACAGAAAGTGCCTGGATTATTTTTCTTTTTAGGTGGGATGCCAAAAGGTGGCGACCCAATAAAAGCACCGTCACATCATACTCCTGATTTTTATATAGATGAAAGCGGATTTAAATTAGGCGTAAGAACACTTTGCAATTTAGTGTTTGATTATATGAACGCGAGCAATCCTAAATAATGTTTAATGGATATTGAACAACTCCGCGATTATTGTCTATCAAAGAAAGAAGCAACAGAAGGATTTCCTTTTGGCGAAGATACTTTAGTATTTAAGGTGAAAGGAAAAATTTTTCTGATTGCTTCTCTCAATAGTCCGCAGTTGCAGTTCAATCTAAAATGTAATCCCGAAAAAGCAATTGAGCTAAGAGAAGAATTCGATGCTATACAGCCAGGTTATCACATGAATAAAAAATTATGGAACACAATTATTATGGATGAAAGTTTACCTATGAAATTGATAAAAGAAATGATTGATGATTCTTATATACTTATTGTGAAATCATTGTCTAAAAAAGAACAAACTGGTTTGATATAATAATGTTGGAAAAATTATTTATAATATCCGTTACGTTCAATTTCTTCTTTCACTTTTTCTGGAACCAAGTAACGAATCGATTTTCCCTTTTTAATATTTTCACGGATATATGTAGCCGAAATTTGCAATAGGGGCGCATTTAGAATTATCGGTTGTGCGTTGCCGTTAGTGTCTGCTTTTATTTCATCGCCCACTCTTTTGTAAACATAAATCGGATAGTTCTTCAAAATCACTTCATGATTTTTCCAGCGCGGTAAATTTGAAAAACTATCGCTGCCCATGACGATAGAGAATTTATATGAAGGATATTTTTCTTGCAGATAAGTCAATGTATCTACCGTATAAGAAGGCTTTGGCAATTTAAATTCAATATCCATCGCTCTCAAATCTTTCTCCCCTTCTATCGCAGATTGAACGAGATAAAGCCGATGATATTCATTTAATAAAGAAGCTGAAGCTTTTAATGGGTTTTGAGGAGAGACGATAAACCAAACCTGATTGATGTCGGCATGTTGAAGTACATAGTTTGCAATAATCAAATGACCATGATGAACAGGATTGAAAGAGCCAAAGTAAAGACCAATTTTCATTTAATTATTTGAAAATCAATTATTTAATTTCTTCTACAAAAACTGTATCTGCTTCATCAATTCTAAGGCTAAGACTATAGCCCGCAACGGATATAGAGATTGGGTCTCCCAATGGAGCTATTTGTTCTACTCTAATCATTTCTCCAGGAACGCAACCCATTTCCATTAATTTTAGGAACAAATCATCTTTTTCAAAGGAATGGATGGTTGCCTTTTCGCCGACGGATAACTGTGATAATCGCTTCATTTTTAAAGAATAAACGAAATTAGCTTTGTAAATTGAAACAACTTTACGATTTTCGGAAATGCCATCGCCCAAAGTACTTTTTCATTTTCAAACATCCTCATTTTATCTTTCCAACAGAAGGTCGCTAAAGTCTTTTGTAGAACAGCTCTTTAGAAAGGAAAAGAAAAAGCTTACCCGACTAGATTTTATATTTTGTCTCGATGAGTACTTATTGAAAATCAATCAACAGCACCTTAAACATGATTTCTATACAGATATAATAACCTTCGAGCTTTCTGAAACCGATGAAACAATCGGGGAAATTTATATAAGTATTGACCGGGTCAAGGAGAATGCCATTCTTTTTAATTCCTCCTTCAAAGCTGAAATTCATCGGGTAATGTTTCATGGATCTCTTCATTTATGTGGATATAAAGACAAAGCAAAGACTGATAAGATAATCATGTCTCAAAAAGAAGATTATTACCTCGCATCTTACTTTAACTAATGTGCCCCGTGGAACATTTTAAAAACTAACTAATAACTATTTCTTTCACAACTCGACAACTATCTTAAACTTGGGTGGTTCTCTTATTCATCTTTCATAATAGCAATTTTACAATCCTCAAAATGTTCCACGTGGAAAAACTTCACTTCCTTTCTCTATTGATAGTAACTTTACAACCTTATGTTTAATGAATATGATGTAATTGTCGCTGGAGCCGGTCATGCAGGTTGTGAAGCCGCTGCTGCGGCAGCTAATTTAGGCTCTAAAGTGCTGCTTATTACAATGAACATGCAGACAATTGCTCAAATGAGCTGTAACCCAGCAATGGGTGGCATAGCAAAGGGACAAATTGTAAGAGAGATAGATGCCATGGGCGGATATTCAGGTATTGTATCAGATAAGAGCATGATACAATTTAGAATGCTTAACCGTTCTAAAGGTCCTGCTATGTGGAGCCCAAGATCACAAAACGACAGAATGCTGTTTGCCACAACTTGGCGGGAGATGCTAGAAAACACAAAGAATGTAGATTTCTATCAGGACATGGTAAAGGCCTTAATCATAAAGGATAACAGAGCTTGTGGTGTTGTAACAGGTTTAGGTCATCATATCTATTCAAAATCCGTTGTTATAACAAGTGGGACTTTTTTAAATGGCATTATTCATATCGGTGAAAAGCAATTTGGTGGGGGAAGGGTAGCCGAAAAGGCTGCAACAGGAATTACTGAGCAATTGGTTGAACTTGGTTTTGAAAGCGATAGGCTTAAAACAGGAACACCTCCTCGGGTAGATGGACGTTCTTTGGATTATTCAAAAATGGACGAGCAGAAAGGAGATGAAGAAATAGTCGGCTTTTCATTCTTACCAACAAAAAAGCCTGAAATACAGCGAAGCTGCTGGATCACTTATACTAATCAGAAAGTTCATGACACTCTAAAGACAGGTTTTGATAGAAGTCCTATGTTTACTGGAAGAATAGAAGGCATTGGTCCTAGATATTGTCCAAGCATTGAAGATAAGATTAATCGTTTTGCAGAAAGAGACAGACATCAGCTTTTCGTAGAGCCCGAAGGATGGAATACTGTTGAAGTATATGTAAACGGGTTTTCAACTTCATTACCAGAAGATGTTCAATACAATTCGCTTCGTAGTGTTTCTGGCTTTGAGAACGTCCGTTTTTTTAGACCCGGTTATGCGATTGAATATGATTACTTCCCACCTACTCAATTAACCCACTCACTAGAAACAAAACTAATTGATAATCTGTTCTTTGCAGGTCAAATCAACGGAACTACTGGTTATGAAGAAGCAGCTTGTCAAGGGCTTATGGCTGGGATAAACGCACATCAAAAGGTAAGCAAACTAAATCCCGTTATTCTAAAAAGGAGTGAGGCATATATTGGTGTTCTTATTGACGACTTAATAAGTAAAGGGACAGATGAACCATATCGCATGTTCACTTCCCGGGCCGAATTCAGGACTTTGTTGAGGCAAGATAATGCGGATTTGCGCCTGACTGAATTAAGTCATAAAATTGGTCTAGCTTCTCAGGAAAGAATGGATAAAACAATAGCAAAAAAAGAAGGCGTTTCTAAAATGCAGGATATATTAAAAAATTTTTCAATAGAAATAGCAGAAGCTGAATCATACCTTTCAAAAATAAATTCGTCTCCATTACTGCAAAAACAAAAAGCTTCTCAGCTTCTTTTAAGACCCGACGTTACTCTTCTTTCACTTATTAATGGAATACCAAGATTAAAAGATGTTTTGAATAACTTCTCAAATGAAACTTTAGAACAGGCAGAAATACAAACTAAATACGAATCTTATATCCAGAAAGAAAAAGAGCTTGTTCTTAAAATGAGCCAGCTTGAAAATCTTTCTATCCCAAAAAATTTCGACTACAATAAAATAGCTGCACTTTCTAATGAGGCTTTGCAAAAGTTCAAAAAAATTCAGCCAAGCACATTAGGTCAGGCAAGTCGCATAAGTGGAGTTAATCCTACTGATATTCAAATACTTATGGTATATATGGGTAGGTAATCACAGCCCATATTGTTTACTAATAGAGAGCATTCTTTCTATCGGTTTTTTAGCAGCTTTTAATATCTCAGCATCCATTGTGATTTCGGGCATCTCATATTTCATACATAAATAGAGCTTCTCCAACGTGTTCAATTTCATGTGTGGACAATCATTGCATGCACAATTATTGTCTGGCGGTGCTGGAATAAAAGTTTTCTCCGGTGAAGAAATCTGCATTTGATGCAATATTCCTGTTTCTGTTGCCACAATATATTCTTTTGAGCTATCTGTTTCCGTATATTTCAACAGCCCTGTAGTCGATCCAATATATTCTGCCATCCTTAAAATATGCTCTTCACATTCTGGATGTGCTATCAATTTTGCATTCGGATGTCTAACTTTCAATTTTGCAATCTTCTCCTGACTGAATATTTCATGCACCATGCACGCACCATTCCACAAAACCATATCCCTTCCTGTTTTCTTCATCAAATAAGCACCAAGATTTTTATCTGGAGCAAAAATTATTTTTTGTTCAGCAGGCAAGCTTTCTATAATCTTTTGAGCATTGCTTGATGTACAAATAATATCGCTCAATGCTTTTATCTCAGCAGAGCAATTGATATAGGATATAACAAGATAATCAGGATATCTTTCTTTAAATTTTTTAAACAAATCGGCAGGAGCACTATCAGCCAATGAGCATCCAGCATTTAAATCTGGCAACAAAACTTTTTTTTGTGGGTTTAATATTTTTGCAGTCTCAGCCATAAAATGAACGCCTGCGAAAACAATAATTTCTGCGTTTGTTTTCTCTGCTTCCTGAGCCAATCCTAAGCTGTCACCTATATAATCAGCAACATCCTGAATGTCTGGCTCCTGATAATAATGAGCCAACAGAACTGCATTTTTTTCTTTCTTCAGTTTTTCAATTTCTGAAAATAAATCAAGATCTGGATTGGGCTCAATATTCAAAAATCCAAATTTTTTTAAATCTGAAATAGCAGAACCGATGTTAATATCTTTCATAGTATTTAATAAATATTTTATTGATAAAATTAACTATTGTTATTATAACTGTGAATTGGTGGAGAATAAAAAGGGGCAACTATTGTTTTATAATTTACCTCTACTTATCAACAGCAATTATTAAGTAATTAACACTAGGAAATCCATTCTGTTCTGTATTCTATCATCTTATTAACTTATGTTGATTAAAAAATGGAATGATAAGTTTTTAAATAATTCTATGTTAGTATTAAAAGAATAAGATTGTATTTATTAAGAAAAGAAATTTTGAGGAGCAATTAATAAAAATCTCATCTCCTTTTCTTAACATAAAAAAAGTGAAAAGAAGCCACATATCACCGAATTTTTTATTTATCCATAAGCTCAATGTTGATTATTTTTTTGTAAATATTTAATCGTTTTATTTTTTATTTGAAAAGAAAAGACTAAAAGGTAATTTTATTATTTTTATTAAAATGAAGATAACTTTTTCTCTTGCCTTTGTGATTGCTTTTCTATCAATGCTTTTTTTGATACAAGAAGTTCACGACTGGGCACATGTGATTACTGCAAATTGGCTCTGCGGTTGTTTAGGCACAAAAACATTTGACAACTGGACTTTCTGTGATCATTGCGAAGTGTCAGGAAATGTTTTGGTGTTGGTCTGGCTCGCGGGACCTATTGTAAATTATTCTTTAGTTTGGCTCGCATGGTCGTTAATGAGAAGAAGAAATTCAGGTGGAACAAGATCGGTGGGCTTTGCATTATTATTTGCAGCAAATCCATTCCCCAATGTGCTTGCTGCTTTTGGCGGTGGGGGAGATATACCAACAAGCTTTAGAATGCTTTATCAGCGTCCGGACAATAGCAATCACTTCATTATTTCATTGGTATCATTAATTATAGTTTTAGCATTGACAGTGCCTCCAGTTTTAAAAGCAGTTGCGATGTTAAAAAGTAATGTAGAAAAATTAATATTGCTCCCCTTATTTCTTTTGCTACCAAATGTTATTGTAAAAATATTCGTTTCTTATGGAATGAATTTATTATTGAAACAAGGATTTTTTGAAGAAGATATTTTTGGAGGAACACCATTATTGGTTTTGATATGGAGTTTTGTTATTGCTTTATTATTGTTGATATACTATGAAAGCCTGCCAAATTTTATAAGGAAAAAGGAAAAGAGAAGTACATTAAGAATGTAAAAGAAAAGCTTCGCCTGAGATATTTTTTTGAGAGCTACTTATGATAGAAACGCTATCTGAAGCGTGAAAAAAATAATCATTATTTTTTCGTGGCTCTTGAATTGTTTCAATTATTTTTTTGAATGAATATTTTTCCCCTTGACAAAAAATAATTTCGCTTGATTCAGCTTCTATTTTTGTGATATTTTTTCCCTGAGCAAGAAAAGTTTTTTCTAATCTCTCGCAACATTCTTTATCACCCCAAAAAAAAGTAGTGCTGGTTTTTATTTTTTTTTCTCCTGCATTGTGAGCAAATAAATTTATAAAAGCAGCAAATGCACCCCGAATCCATATAGAAAATTCAATTAAAGCAGAAAACATAAATGATGAATTACTGTGAAAATGTTTCTTCGCAAATTGGCTCATCGCTTTGTAAAATAATTTTATATAACGAAAATCTTTTTTTGTGCTTTCTCCTTTAAAATGGATGATTGTTGTTTCTGATAAATAATAATTTTTATATCCTGCTTGTTGAATGCGATAGCTTAAATCAATGTCTTCGGCATACATGAAAAATTGTTCATCGAATCCTCCGGTTTTATCAAGCATTTCTTTTCTTGCAAACAAAAAAGCACCAGATATTGAATCGACAATCTGATTATTTTTTTCATTGAGATTGCCAAGATAATATCTGGCAAAAATTTTTGAATGGGGAAATAAAGAAGTCAATCCTGAAAGTTTACAAAAAGAAACCCATGGTGACGGAAACCCACGTTTAGATTCCTTTAAATATTTTCCTTTTCCATCAATCATCTTTACACCGATTGCGCCTGCCTCTTCATTTGAATCTAAAAAAGAAATACATTTTTCAAAGCTATCTTCCGCTACAATTGTATCTGGATTAAGGAACAGAATATATTTTCCTGCTGAAGAAGCAAGTGCTTTATTATTTGCCTTTGAAAAACCGGTGTTTTCGTTATTGACAATAAATTTTACAAAAGGAAATTTTGGTTTGAGGTAATCCATGCTTCCATCTGAGGAGTTGTTATCTACCACAAAAACCTCTGTATCTATTTTTGCAATGGCTTTTTTTATCGAGCAAAGGCATTGCTCAAGAAAATATTTAACGTTGTAGTTGACTATAATAATTGAAAGCGTCACAATGATTTATAGTAAAGATTCACGAAGTAAGAATTTTTTAATGGAAGAAGCAAAGCAGGGAAAAGTTTGGCGGCAATATAAAAATTGATACATTTGCATCCATCAATGTATTTTTGTGGTCTTAAACATTAAGCAAATAGAAAAAATTTCAAAGGCACTCGGGGATTCAAACCGATTGAAAATACTGCACCATATTTCTAACAAAGGCGGCAGTGGTCAATGTTCTGAAATTCAGCATGTGCTTGACTTGGCGCAGCCTTCCATTTCTCATCATGTAAAAATTCTCATAGAATCTGGGTTAATAGAACCAGCTAAAGAAGGCAGAAATCACAAATACACTTTAAATAACGATTTGCTGAATGAATACAGGGATTATTTGAGCAAACTTTGCGGATAAAATTTTTTTGCCCAAAAGCATTGATACTTGTAAATATATAGATATATAAATTCATTTATTAAAATTAAAAAAATGTCAACCAACAAATTGTTCAGCTCTTACAAACTCGGAAAAATTGAATTAAAAAATAGGGTGGTAATGTCGCCCATGACACGCAGTAGAGCAATCGGCAATATTCCCAATGAACTGATTGCAGCATATTATGAGCAACGTGCCGATGCAGGATTAATAATAACAGAAGGCACTTCACCTTCTCCAAATGGATTGGGGTATTCTAGAATTCCGGGACTTTTCAATAAGCAACAAATAGACGGTTGGAAAAAAGTGACCGATGCGGTTCATGCAAAAGGCGGACACATTTTTGTTCAGTTGATGCACACGGGACGTATTAGCCATCAACATAATCTTAGTGGGGACGCAAAAGTTTTAGCTCCATCTGCAGTAAAAGCCACGGGTCAAATGTGGACAGATGTTGCAGGCATGCAAGATTTGCCAACACCCGAAGAAATGACCGCGGAAGAACTTCAAATTGCAAAAAATGAATACGTGCAAGCTGCGAAAAATGCCATTGAAGCTGGCTTTGACGGTATTGAACTGCATGGCGCAAATGGATATTTGATAGAGCAATTTCTTTCTCCATATAGTAATGTAAGAAAAGATAATTACGGGGGCAGCATCGAAAACCGTGCGCGTTTTGTTCTTGAAGTGGCAGCAGAAGCAAGCAAAGCAATCGGCAAAGAAAAAGTGGGCATCAGGCTTTCTCCGTATGGCGTAGCAAGTGATATGCAGCATTATGCAGAAATTGATGAAACCTATTCATATCTGGCAAAGGAATTAGGGAAAATTGGCATCGCATATATACACGTTGTTGATCATAGTGCCATGGGCGCCCCACATGTTCCAGCTTCGATTAAGCATACTATCCGCGAACAATTTGGAGGCACAATTATCTTGGCAGGTGGTTATGACAAACAAAAAGCAGAAAATGATTTGGAACACGACAATGCTGATTTGATTGGATTTGGAAGACCATTTATTAATAATCCTGATTTAGTTAATCGTTTACAAAATGGTTTTCCATTGGCTGCAAATTTGGATATGACCACTTTTTATTCTGCCGGAGAAAAAGGCTATACCGATTATCCGGTATATGAAGAAGAAACAGTTAACGCATAAAATTTAATTTTTAAAAACAAGTAATATGTCATCATCTAAATCAACAAACCTTACAGTGCTTGTTGCACGCATTCTTTTAGGTCTAATCTTTTTTGTGTTTGGGTTGAATTTCTTTTTTCATTTTATCCCGAACAACGCTCAGCCCGAAGGCAAAGCCGCTGCATTTTTGGGAGGACTTTTTCAATCAGGATATATTTTTCCGCTTATTAAAATAATTGAAGTGATCAGTGGGGCATTATTATTAACGAACAGATATGTTGCACTTGTGCTGGTTGTGCTGATGCCAATCAGCATTAATATTTTGTTGTTCCATTCTGTTCTTCAGCAAGGCGGAATGCCAATAACAATAAGTGCATTAATAATCATTTCTCAGCTTTATCTCGCATGGTCTTACCGCGATTATTACAAACAATTATTTATTGCAAAGCCAACACCGGCTTTATAACAATTTGTTTTTTTAGTAGAACGCACAAGGAAAGTAACTTTACTTTCCTTTATTTTTTAAAACTAATAATCATGAAAACAAAATCACTGGGATCACAAGGATTATTTGCCTCGCAAATTGGATTGGGCTGCATGGGCATGAGCGAATTTTATGGTGCAAGGAATGATGACGAATCCATCAAAACAATTCATCGTGCTATTGAATTGGGTATTACTTTTTTTGATACAGCAGATATGTACGGTCCATATATTAATGAGGAATTGGTTGGCAAAGCGATCAAAGGGAAAAGAGAAAGACTCACCATTGCTACAAAATTTGGTATTGTACGCGATCCGAATGACCCAACAAAACGCGGTATTAGTGGCAAACCGGATTATGTGAAATCTTCTGTTGAAGGAAGCCTGAAAAGATTGGGGGTTGATGTGATTGATTTGTATTATCTGCATCGTGTTGATTCCGACACTCCGATTGAAGAAACTGTTGGCGCCATGGCTGATTTGGTGAAGGAAGGAAAGATTAGGGGAATAGGTTTGTCGGAAGCTTCTGCG
>CAIYPC010000159.1 GCA_903927975.1 uncultured Bacteroidota bacterium
AAAAAACCCCATGTAGTATTTCTGCTGTAACTTTCTTTTTTAAAACGCCAAAACATTATGAGACAAATGCTAAAGACGACAAAAGGCAATTCACTTTCATTCGGATTGCTGATAATAATTTTTTCTTGTTGTTTGAGTGTAAAAGCAAACAATCATTTTAATTCCCCTAACAATTTTTTGCCGGGCGATTCAACAAAAAAAGATACTGTGAAATACACCCAGTATAAAAATCTTCCCCTAAAACCTGTTCGCAAAATAAATTACACTACCAAAGAAGGATCATGGATGAGTCTTGACGTGAGCCCTGATGGACAAACAATTGTATTTGATCTGATGGGCGATTTATATACTATGCCAATCGCTGGCGGACAAGCAACTGCTATTACCAAGGGGCTTGCTTATGATGTGCATCCGCGCTATAGCCCCGATGGGAAAAAAATATTATTCATTTCAGATCGCAGTGGCGCCGACAATGTGTGGTATATCGATACTGAAAAGAAAGATACCGTTCAGGTTACGAGCGATAACAATCAATTTTTTCCAAGTGCATGCTGGACGCCCGACGGAGAATATATTATTTACGCTAAAGGAAGACGCAACATAAAATTATATATGGAGCATCGCAAAGGCGGCAGCGGTATTCAGTTGGTTGAAGCACCCACATTTTTGAAAGGGATCGATCCTGCAGTAAGTCCCGATGGAAGATATGTATATTATTCTGAGCGTCGCGGCGCATGGAATTATAATGCAAGCTTACCGCAATATGAAGTGGGTGTTTATGACAGAGAGAATGCAAAGATGAATACGATCACTTCTCGATACGGTTCCGGATTCACACCTGTTTTATCGAAAGATGGAAAATGGCTGGTATATGGCAGTAGATATGAAGACAAAACCGGATTGGTAATAAGAGATTTAAAAACAGGCGATGAAAAATGGTTGGCTTATCCCGTGCAGAGAGATGAGCAGGAATCCATCGCACCGCTGGGAGTGCTGCCAGCTATGGCTTTCACTCCAGACAGTAAATTTTTGATTGCTTCTTATGGCGGTAAATTTTTTCGGATACCCATTGACGGTAGTTCGCCGATTGAAATACCATTTACGGCAAATGTGCAATTGGAATTAGGACCAAAACTCGAATTTAAATATCCTGTTTCTGACACAGCATATCAGCAATCAACACAAATTCGCGATGCAGTTCCATCACCAGATGGAAAAAAATTGGCGTTCACGGTGCTGAACCGTTTGTATGTGATGGACGCACCGAATGGTACGCCAAAACGTGTTACCAATAATGATTTCACAGAAGCGCAACCAGCATGGTCGCCTGATGGAACTTCGATCGCTTTTTGTACTTGGAATGCAGATGGTGGTAATATCTATAAAGCAACTTTTGGAGCAAAAGGAAATTTCATTCAAAAGCTGACGAGCGAACCGGGCATGTTTCAAAATCTTATATATAATCTAAAAGGCGATAGGATTGCTTTTCTTCGCAGCAACACGAGAGTTTACAAAGAAGCTTATGGTCCAGGTTATGATGGAAGTGAAGATGATCTTTGTTGGATCGCATCAACAGGTGGCAATGTAAACGTGATTGATAAATCATTGGGAAGATTCAATCCGCATTTTGTGAAAGGTCAGGACGACCGCGTTTATCTTACTAACGGAGAAGGATACCTGATTTCTATTAAATGGGATGGGACTGATGAAAAGAAACTAGCGCATATTACCGGAATCACAACTTACGGAAGCATACCTACAAAATACGGAAGACCAGATGCGTCAAAAATTAATTGCGTTTTGGATGAATCGGATCTGGATGATGAGAAAGAAAGGGAGTTGAACCCGCCAGCAGCGGCATCGGTAATAACGATGTCACCAGATGGCAACAGAGCATTGGCGCAGGTCAATAATAATGTTTATGTGGTCACAATCCCAAAAACAGGCAAGGTTGATAATATCTCTGTGGCAGATGCCGCAAGTGCAGATTTTCCCGCACGAAAATTAACTGAGATTGGTGGTGAATTTCCTTCATGGCAAATGGATGGAAAAACAATTCACTGGAGCCTTGGCAGCAGTCATTTTGCTTTTGATGTGGACAAAGCTGAGGCATTTGATGACAGTGTTGTAGCAGCAAAAAAAGCACAGGCAAAAAAATCCGAAGATTCTACTGAGCGTTTGGCTGCAGATTCAACATTGAAAAAAGCGGCTGATGCAGCAAAGAAAATTCAAGATTCCATCAAAGCAAAAGACACAACTGCAAAAAAACCTGAGAAAAAAGATGAACCAAAATTTAAAGCAGAGGAATATGATGTGAAAGTTTTTTTCAAGAAGGATATGCCGCAGGGAACTATCTTATTTAAGAATGCCCGCATTATTACGATGAAAGGTGACGAAGTGATTGAAGGCGGCGATCTGTTGGTAGAAAATAACAGGATAAAAGCTGTTGGCAAAAGTGGGACAATCAATGCGCCACCGGGCGCTAAAATAATGGACATGTCTGGCAAAACGATTACACCGGGATTTGTAGATCCTCACTCGCACATGTGGCCAAACTGGGGCATTCATAAAAATCAAATTTGGATCTATGCAATGAACCTTGCTTATGGTGTTACCACAACTCGCGATCCGCAAACTGCAACTACCGATGTGCTTACCTACGGAGATATGGTGGATGCGGGATCGATGATTGGCCCACGCATTTATTCAACAGGTCCTGGTGTTGGTTATTGGTTTTATAATATCAAAGACTCTGCGCAGTCGGAAAGCATATTAACACAGTATAGCAAATACTTCCACACAAAATATATCAAAATGTATTTGGTGGGAAATAGAAAGCAAAGAGAGTGGGTGATAGAAGCAGCACGCCATCAACAACTGATGCCAACCACAGAAGGTGGGCTTGATTTTAAATTTGATATGTCGAACATGCTTGATGGATATCCTGGTCATGAACATGCATTGCCGATTTTTCCATTGTATAGTGATGTGTGGAAGGCAATCGTGCAAGCGCACATGATTGTTACGCCAACGCTCATCGTTTCTTATGGGGGACCGTTTGCCGAAAATTATTTCTGGGAAACAGAAAACCCATATCATGATGAGAAGGTGCAACACTTTATGGCTTATGAAGAACTGGCTTCAAAAACCCGCCGTGTTAAAGCCGGATGGTTCATGCCTGAAGAGCAGGTGTTCCCTAAGCATGCAAAGAATATGAAAGCACTTGTTGAAGCTGGTGGCATGGTTGGAGTTGGCAGCCATGGCGAGTTTCAGGGGCTTGGCTATCAATGGGAACTTTGGGCAATGCAAAGCGGCGGTATGAGGAATATTGATGTGCTGAAATGTGGAACTATTCTTGGTGCAGAAGGATTGGGCCTTGACAAAGATCTTGGTAGCCTTGAAGTAGGAAAACTTGCAGACATGGTGATCATGGAAAAAAATCCATTAGATAATATCCGCAATACAAACACGATTCAATATGTGATGAAGAACGGAAGATTGTATGATGGCAATACCGCAGATGAGGTATATCCACAACAAAGAAAATTGAACACGGCCGAATGGAAATTTGACAAGCCTGCAATGACGACGACTATTAAGGAATAATTTTTTTGAAATCATTATTATAAAACCTTGAAGATTTTAAAATCTTCAAGGTTTTTTGTTTTATAATATTTTCCAGAGACGTGGCAACAAAGTTTTAGTGCAATTGAAAATTGTACAAACTTTCTGTGGTCCTCTGTCACCTCTGCGGCTCTCCGTGTCCACCCTCTTTTAACAAAACTTTCTTCACCATTTTTTTAATAAGCACAGCATTCATTATAATTTTCATGAAACTCTTTTTATGCCTATAAATCAACTAATCATTATTCTTATTATTCAACTGTTCATTCTTTTATTGCCTGCATTTGGTGCATATAAAATGTTTGAAAAAGCCGGTGTGTCGGGCTGGAAAGCATTTGTGCCTTTTTATAATACATGGATTATGCTTCAACTCGGGAAGCGTGCAAAGTATATTGCGTTCCTGCAGTTTATTCCAATCGTTGGTTGGTTTATTTCCATGAGCATTTTTGTTGACTTTGTAAAAACATTCGGCAAATTCAAATTGCACGAACATGCTATGGCCGCATTGCTGCCAGTAATTTATTTTACTTATCTGGGATTTAATCATCGTGATAAATTTGTTGGTGCAGAAGCTGTCGTCAAACATAAAAAATCTGCAGCGCGTGAATGGATTGATGCTGGTGTGTTTGCTGTTGTTGCAGCTACCTTGATCAGAGCATTTGTTTTTGAATCTTATGCAATTCCATCTGGTTCTATGGAAAAAACAATGCTCGTGGGCGATTATCTTTTTGCAAGCAAGCTCAGCTATGGGCCACGCATTCCCAACACACCGCTCGCACTTCCATTTGTTCATAGCAAAATTCCTTTCATCAACACAAAGTCATATTTAGAGTGGATCAAAATTCCGTACACTCGCTGGTTCGCGAACCCTGTTAAAAGAAATGATGTGGTGATATTTAATCTTCCCGTTGGCGACACAACGATTGATAAAGAAGAATTTGGATCAAAAGGTCTTTATTATGACGAGATAAGAAGACAAGGCAATGGAAATTCTGATGAAGGAAGAAAAATAATTCTTTCTAACCCCGATGACTATCCGATTTTGGTTCAGCCAGTAGATAAAACAGATAATTATGTGAAACGCTGTGTTGGTATTGCCGGAGATAATTTGGAAATTAAAAAAAGCGTTGTGTACATCAATGGAAAGATTTCTGATTTTCCACCAAGATCGGAAACTTATTATTATGTTGAAACCGGCGGACAGCCATTGGACGAGACAGCTATGAAAGAGGAATATGATGTTGATATGAGTAACGCTGATGAATTTCAACAAACAAACACAGCGAACACATTCCGCATGTTGCTCACAGCAAGCGCAAAAGAAAAAATGATGAAGAACGGGCTTGCAAAAAATATTTCTTTAGAAACTTATGAAGACAAATCTGGAACGCTTGTTTTTCCTTATGATAAAGTACATAAGTGGACAATTGATGATTTTGGTCCACTATGGATCCCAAAAAAGGGAGAGACGCTGATGCTCACTGCTGAGAATTATCCCTTGTATGAAAGAGCTATCAGGACTTATGAAGGCAATAAGCTTGAAGTGAAAGATGGAAAATTTTATATTAATAACAAACTGACCAATCAATATACTTTCAACATGGATTATTTCTGGATGATGGGAGATAATCGCCACGATTCGCAAGATTCAAGATACTGGGGTTTTGTGCCTGAGGATCACATTGTGGGCAAGGCTACATTTATTTTTATGAGCTGGGATAAAGGGCCGAGATGGAAACGGATACTCTCAAGAATAAAATAATTAGTAGAAAGATTATCTATTTATAAAATCAATTATTCAAAATTCATTTGCGGCAAGAGTTTTTGGATATATGTTTTCGTTGGTTCATTATCTCATAATTTTCTTACGATATTTTATTTCAACATAGTTTTACTCGTTTTTGATAGGAATAAGGCGCATCTTTGGTTCAGTACCTGTCGTACTTTAAAAAATGCCTGTTCACGATATTGTTATTAAGGGCATTAATTTTATATTTACTAAGTTATTATGGCATTTAAAGTTTTACTCTTTCTGGCTCTCTTCTTCCCAGTTTTTACGAGTGTCCTTGCGCAGGATAGCGTGAATAATGTATTCATGCCAGGCGGGGCGGTTATCATGGCGGTGAAAGCAAAAGACGGCATTGTGATGGTTTGCGATTCGCGCTTGGCATATCGATCAAAACAGAACAATCAATTGCTGGCATATCAGGATGGAGTGCCAAAAATTTTTCCATTAAAAAAGTTTGCGATTGGTATAACGGGTGATTTTTCTGATGGCACTTCGCTCGTGAAAAAAATTGTTACCGATTTTGATAAATCGAATCCCACATACAGGACACCGGAAGAATGCCTTTATAAATTCGGACTGTTTACGAAAGAAAAATACCCAGCTTATTTTAAAAATCTAACAAGCAGCGTTCTGATTTGTGCGGGTTATGCACCTGAGCAAATGGTGGCTATTTTGGCAAATAACAGAACATATTCCATCAATCAGGATGCATGGGCTTCCAATGTTTTTATGGAAATAGATTCTTTGCATTTATTAAACCTGCCAAAGGATATGGGCAGCAAACAAGCCGCCAATGCCGCAAGCGATGCGCTTGAAGGCTATATAAAAGCTTTTCATAAAGAAAATGAAATGGGCAGCCTTTTCTCAGTATTGAAAATAAATTCGGATGGCTCATGGCACTGGACAAAAAATGATTTTACCGGAAACGATTATATGACAGAATGCGAAGCAGCTAAAGCTGTGTTTGATAAAAAAATAAAATTGTACTTTACTTCTGATGCGAATAAAAAAATAATGCAGGAAGCCAATAAGGCAATTAGGAAGAGATGCAATTAGAGTTCATGGTTCATAGTTCATAGTCTGAGCTTCCTGCGATAACAATCAATTGAATTTTATCACACATCATACATCACAAATCTTACACCCTCCTCACCATTCCCAAACCACAATACTCCACTCCACATTATCAGGGGCAACGAAACGATGAATTTCATTGAAGCCTATTCTTTTGTGCGCATTTAAAGAGCGAAGATTTTTTGTATCAATTTCAGTTATTGCAAAATCGTATTTTGATTTGAACTGATTTTTATAAGCCGCGTAGCAATTATCCAAAATGCCCTGACCGCGATATTCTTTTGCAACGCAAACTTGCCCAACAACAATGTAATTACATGATGAAAGAATTTTTCCATGAAATTTTATTCTGTCAAAGTTCTCAAACATCGGAAGTAAAACAGGAATATCTTTTTTTGACAAGAAGGTCATGGCTAATAAATAAGCAATTACATTATCATTGTTTTTGGCAATAATGTGTCGTTCTATCACATTCATTTTTCTCAAATCTTCGAGGCTATGCTTTATTGTTACAAAACCTTCTCTTGAAATTTCTTCTTCTGATAAATTTGAAGGCAAATTATTTTTTTGCAATGCAAGAAT
>CAIYPC010000160.1 GCA_903927975.1 uncultured Bacteroidota bacterium
AAATTATTTTTCTCTTCCTCATAAATATTTACGCCTCTCAAATAGAGCGTGTATTCGATTGATGATGTATATAAAATGAACCTATATTCTGCTATTGATTTTTTTGGTTGCTCAGTGTCACAAATATTAAACAACCAATCTTGAACTGTTGCAAAACGCGAGGTCAAACCATCTTCGGGCGGCATAAAAACATTCATCACAATACGACTCGTAACTGTCATACGCCTACCGTTTTTCTTGCTTTTTCATTCATAAAAGACTTTAATAAATATATACAGAATCTGATTACTCAATTTTAGCTTTCATTTTAAACACAACATTCTTTGTTATATAATTTCTATCTCCCACTCCGCACCCAAGCAATGAAATCCCCATTAGGAATTTTTTCTGCACCAACTTGTCTTAGCATCGTTACCAATTGACCGCGATGGTAAGTATTGTGATTAAATAAATGATGAATGATGAGATAAGCCTCTTCACTAAATGTGTCGCCTTTCATATTTTGATAACTCAATTTCTCATTCAAAAAATCTTCACTGATATCATTTACAAAATCGAGCCATTGCTCATCCAATGCATTCCATGCAATACAAAGTTCTTTCATCGATCCATTAAAAACATCTTCCACACGACTAATGTGTGCTTCTTTCTGCATTCGTTTCCACCAAAGAAATTCTGCGCCCCACACATGAAAAACAGTTTTATATAAACTATTGAAGCTGCTCTCAATTTCTTTGTGCTGTTGTTCGTGGCTCAACAAATTAATGGCATCTATCATTTTGCTGTTTGCCCACACATTATACGCTGCATATTGTTCCAATAACTGTTTCATTTAGTAAAAAAATTATCGTTTACATTTGGTTTCCTTTTTCAAATTTAAATATTCAATTTTTGTAATGGCAGATAAAAAATTCCCCCTCACCAGTTTTAGTTCAGTAGCACTTCATGCAGCAGGTAGTGAGAATGCAGAGTACTCACATCTTACTCCGATTTATGCAACATCAACATTTACATTCGACACGGCACAGCAAGGCATGGAACGCTTTGCTGGCAAAGACAAAGAAAATATTTATAGCCGCTGGGGCAACCCAACTTTTAAAGCAGCAGAGCAAACCATCGCTGCATTAGAAGCTTTTGGTTTGAAAGATGCAGGCGGAAATCCTTTGCAATTAAAAGCACTGCTTCATGCAAGTGGACAAGCTGCGATGACAACAATGTTCATGAGTCTTTTGAAAACAGGTGATAACATCATGTCGCATTTTTCATTGTATGGCGGAACTTATGAGCTGATGCACAAAGTGCTTGAAGCAAATGGCATCAACACGATTATTGTTGATATGCGCGATTTGAATTTGGTAGAAGACACTATCAAAAAAAATAAAATAAAACTGTTGCATATCGAAACGCCCGCCAATCCAACTATTCAATGCGTGGATATTGAAGCGGTTTCCAAACTGGCGAAGCAGCATGATATTATTGTAACTGTTGATAATACTTTTGCAACGCCATATCTTCAACAGCCATTCAAATATGATGTTGATTTTGTTTTTCATTCCACCACAAAATTTTTAAACGGACATGGCTCTGCAATTGGCGGCGTGCTGATTGGAAAAGATATTGAGTTCATGAAAACAAAAGCATGGAAATGGCATGCGTTGCTTGGTGGCAATGCAAATCCTTTTGATGCATATTTATTAATACAGGGAATGAAAACGTTGGAAGTGAGGATGGACAGACATTGCAGCAATGCAGAAAAAGTTGCCGCCTTTTTATCAAACCATAACGGTGTGGCACATGTGAATTATACCGGATTGGAATCTCATCCTGATTATACAATCGCAAAAAAACAAATGGCGCATTTTGGACCGATGATGAGTTTTGAATTGAAAGGTGGATTGGAAGCAGGAAAGAAATTTATTGATAAATTACAGATGTGCGTTCGCGCAGTTTCATTAGGAACTGCAGATACACTTCTCTCCCACCCTGCAAGCATGACACATTATAGCGTGCCACGTGAAGAAAGAATTCGTTTTGGAATAACTGATGGATTAATAAGAATGAGTGTGGGGATTGAAAATGTGAATGACATTTTGAATGATTTGGAACAAGCGATGGGGTAGTTTCGAGTTTGTAGTTTGTGGTTCTGCAATTCGGAATTCTCGAAAAAATGGGATTATAAATTTTTAAGAATAGGGAATGTTAAGTTTAGTCAGAGTGTTGCCGTCATTCCCGCGAAGGCGGGAATC
>CAIYPC010000161.1 GCA_903927975.1 uncultured Bacteroidota bacterium
TTAATGAGCTGTGGAAAGAAAAGCGGAAATAAATATTATTGCCACCGATTGCACAGAAAGATGCAGATGAAGAAACTTATCTGTGAAAATCTGAGTAATCTGTGGCAAAAAGATAAAAATCAGACAGATTCTAACTATATTTCAATGCCGGTTTTATTAATCGGCATTTTGTTTTCATGAAGTACTGAAATGCTTTTATATAGCTCAAATATTACTCCGCGTCTTCAATATATTATTGATTTCATAAGCAAAGAATTGTTCAATGAAACCATTGTTATTACCAATGACAAAGAAGCTTTCGTCAATCATAAAAACCCTAAAATAAATTATTCGGAAAATGATTTTTCTGACGAAGAGTTTTATATCAAACCTGTTTCATTGCTTTTTGAAACAGATATAAAACAACAGCCAGTTCAATGTTTTGAGCTGAATTATCATAAAGCTTTTTTTCAAACAAGCGGAGATTTTCCGTTTGATATTTTTGCCGCTTCTTTTTATTTGCTTAGTCGCTATGAAGAATATTTCCCTTTTGAAAAAGATGAGTATAACAGGTATGCGCACACGAACTCAATCGCATACAAAGAAAACTTTCTGAAGCAGCCATTGATTAATATTTGGCTGCAGGATTTAAAAACTGCGCTTAAACAAAAATTCCCTGATTTATTATTTAGGCAAGCATCGTTCAGCTTTATGCCGACGTATGATATCGACGTGGCATATTCATATTTGCACAAAGGAAGGTTGCGAAATTTTGCTGGCGTATTAAAATCAATCAGCAGTGCAGATTTTCAATCAGTAAAACAGCGTATAGATGTGCTGAATGAAAAACAAAAAGATCCTTATGATGCTTATGAGTGGCTCGATTCATTGCATTTGTATTGCAGGTTAAAGCCTTATTATTTTTTTCTGGTTGCGAAAGAACAAAAAGGTTACGATAAAAATATTTCACCCAATGAAACTGCGCTGCAAGATTTAATTCAATATCATGCAAACGGCTACACCGTTGGTATTCATCCCTCGTGGCAAAGCAATGATGATGAAATTTTATTGAAGGAAGAAATTGAATGGCTTGAATATATTGCCGATAAAAAAATTCTGCATAGCAGACAACATTATATCAAATTAACTTTCCCCGAAACTTACAGGCGATTATTAACTGCTGGAATCGAAAAAGATTTTTCGATGGGATATGGCAGCATCAACGGTTTCAGGGCTTCTGTGGCATCTTCTTTTTTTTGGTATGATTTGAAAAACGAACAGCAAGCCAAATTGCAAATCTTCCCTTTCTGTTTTATGGATGCCAATTCTTTTTATGAACAAAAGTTATCTGCACAACAAGCCATGGAAGAATTGCTCAATTATTATCGCGCCATAAAAAAAGTGAACGGTTTGATGATAACCATTTGGCACAATCATTTTTTAGGAACTGATCCAATGTTTGCAGGATGGAAAGAAGTGTATGAAATTTTTTTGAAAGAAGAGGTTTATTGGGATATGTGAAGAAAGTCCGAAAGACCGGAAGTTGCAAAGTCAGAAAGAATCTCCAATTCGCATGGACATTCTTTCTGACTTTCGGTCATTACTGACTTCCCGACTCTTCGTCAATGTTTAAAATGCCTCATCCCCGTTATCACCATTGCCAATTTATTTTGAACGCAGTATTCAATCGAATCTTTATCACGAATAGATCCGCCGGGCTGAATGAATGCATCGATACCTTCTGCATGTGCGATCTGAACACAATCATTAAAAGGGAAAAATGCATCTGAAGCAAGGACAGCACCATGCAAATCAAACTTAAATTGTTTTGCTTTTTCAATTGACTGGCGCAATGAATCGATGCGGCTTGTTTGCCCACAACCCTTGCCAACTAATTGTTTATTTTTTATTAAAGCAATCGCGTTTGATTTTAAATGCTTGCAAACAAGGTTTGCAAATTTTAGATTTGCTTTTTCATCATCTGTTGTTTCTCTTCCACCAACTTCTTTCCATTCAGTATAATTCCCTTCGTCATGCTGCTGAACAAGCACGCCATTCAGTAATGATTTGTATTGTTGTTTGAAGGACGGATTCTTTTTTTGTTTTAAAAGAATGCGGTTCTTTTTTGATTTTAAAATCGCAAGCGCATCTTCATCGAACGATGGGGCAATCAATACTTCAAAAAATATTTCATTGATTGCTTCAGCAGTTGCTTTGTCAACAGGAGCGTTGCAAACAAGCACACCGCCAAAAGCACTTTCGGGATCCCCAGCTAAAGCGGTGTCCCACGAATCTTTCACTGTGGTTCTTGAAGAAATGCCACAAACATTTGTGTGTTTGATAATCGCAAAAGTCGTGTCAGTAAATTCTTGTATCAGTTGCATTGCTGCGTCAACATCCACCAAATTATTATAAGACAATTCTTTTCCATTTATCTGCTCAAACAGTTCATCTAAGTTGCCGTAGAAAACTGCTTTCTGATGCGGGTTTTCGCCATAGCGCATGTGTGTAGGTTCAGGCACAGATTCTAAAAAATATACTGCTTCGGCAGGATTGAAATATTTTGCTATTGCAACATCATAGTGAGCACAAACTTCAAATGCTTTTGCTGCGAGCAAACGCCTTTGCTCTAAAGTTGTTTCTCCATGTTGCTCATTCAATAATTTTTCGAGATAAGCATATTCATTTTTTGATCCAACCACTACAACATGTTTATGATTTTTTGCAGCGCCACGGATCATGGAAGGTCCACCGACATCTATCTTTTCAATAATCGATGCATCGTCATTTGTTTTCGCAACAGTTTCTTCAAATGGATATAGATCAACAATCACCAGATCAATCTCAGGGATTTTATATTGCTGCATTTCTTTCACGTCAGTTTCATTTTCCCTTCTTCCCAAAATGCCGCCAAACACGGATGGGTGCAATGTTTTAACACGACCGCCGAGAATGGATGGATAAGTTGTCAATGATTCCACTGCAACGCATGGAATATTTAGTGATTCAATAAATTGTTGTGTGCCACCTGTTGAATAAATGACAACGCCGAGTTCGTGTAATTTTTTTACGATGCCATCAAGACCATCCTTATAAAAAACAGAGATTAATGCTGAGCGGATTTTTTTTGACATGATTGTTGATTGATTCATGCCGCGATTGCAACCGAGACATGGGTAAAATGAAAAAAGAAGCCGCAAAATTACATCAATCCATATTCATCACAAAAGCGCCTTTATCAACAACATCAAAGCAGGAAAGGTGAAGTTGTTCACATTCTTTTTTCCATTTGCTCGTTTTCCAACTGCTATTAGAAGAATCAAATACCCATTGATTGCAATCAAAAACATTAGCCAGATTGGCGATTTTTAGAGATGGATTTTTAGTGATAATAATGATATCAACCTTTGTTTTTGTTGGAGGATTATCGAAAGAAATATTTTGATCAACCATGAGAATTCTTTTCTGCCCGAACGGAAAAATATCATTGGCTTGAAACAAATCTTCCACTGAATCTGATTCAGAGATTCTATTCATGATATGAGATGGCTTAAGGTGAAAGTTGCGAAGAAAGCCATCTTCTTGCAAAATGCTGTCGCCTCTAAAAACATAATCTCTCCCTGAAACAAAATCAATCGCCTGATGCTGCGGAACATTATAAACAATCATTTTTTGTTGATGGTTTGATTGCCAGAATGAGAAACTTCTTATCATAACAAAACATAACAATGCGATTAAACTAAGTTGAAAATAATTTTTCTTTTTCATCATCAGCCAAATTGAAATGGAGATGAGGAACGCATACAAAAAAATAACCTGCAAAATATTTATCTGAAGACTATTCCAGAGCGATTGAGGCATCGTTTCCACGTGCTCAATGAAACTGTTCAATAACCAAATCAATTTGTATAAAACAATACCAACAAATTTTGCAATGAAAGGAATAAACGAAACAGCGCAGAGCAATAATTCGCCAAACAAAATAATGCTCGATAAAGGAACTGCAATTAAATTAGTGAGTAGAAAATAATTGGGGAATTGATGGAAATGGAAAATGCTGATTGGTGTTGTTAAAATTTGTGCAGATAAAGTCACGGCAGTGAGCTGCCATATAAAATCCAATATTTTGTTTTGAATATAAATGAGATTATAAATTGGCTTCATGAAAATAACGATGCTCAGCACGGCAGAATAAGAAAGCTGAAAGCCTACATCCCAAAGCCAGAAAGGATTGTAGCACAATAACAAAAAAGCAGACGCTGCTAAATTATTATAGATGGAAGCCTTTTTTGAGAAACTTTCACCAATCACGATGCAGGTGAGCATAACCGCTGCGCGAAGTACTGATGCAGATGCGCCAGACATTAAACTGAATAGCCAAAGAGTGCTAATAATAACAATCGGCTTCAACAATCTTGCTAAACGAAACTTAGAAAATGGTTTAAAAAGAATAATTAGAAAACCATAGATCAATGCGAGCTGCATTCCCGAAATGGCAATGATATGAACTACGCCCGTGTTGGTATATGACTGTACTAAATTCTTATCAAGATCATCTTTGTAGCCAATCAATAATGCTTCTGCGAAACCTTTTTCTTCATCGCCCTGAATATATTTCCGGAAAACGTTCAATGTTTTTTGTTGGGCAATCAATAAAAATTTTTTAATGATGTTCTCATTTTTTTGAGGCATCACCACAAATTCTCTTTGCTTTAAAAAAGCCTGACAATAAATTCCCTGAAAGGCACAATATTGTTGATAGTTGAATGCGCTGGGATTACCAGAATTTCTAATCTGCTGCAAAGGCTTGTTGAAAACGATTTGCGTTCCGTAATCTAATTCTGGAAGGCTGCTATCTTTCTTAAAATAAATGAGCAACGAGCTTTTGACGGGATGCAAACTGTCATTAGCTGAAACATATTCAACAGAAGCAAGTGCTTTATAAGATTTTTCTTTTTCTGATAACGGTTCTTGAAGCGTAGCAATAATTGCATCTCCGCTTTTATAATAATTATCTATATGATTTGGAGAATGGGAAACATCGCGGTAATACGTCAACATTGTTCCGATAGAGAAGAGCAATAGATTGATGATAATGCCATTTACCCAGTATAATTTGAACTGGATAAATTTTTTTGAGAACTGAAATAAAATGTAGGAAATAATTAGGAAACCAAAAACAATCAAGCTAACGGTGATGGATAACTGATAATACTGTTGAACAATAATCCCCATCATAAAAGGAATTATGAGCCGCAGAAAAGGTGCTTCTTTCCAAATAGGAATAGGTTTGAAAGGCATGAGTGGAAGGTATAGAATTTTTCACTTTTCCAGCATGTTTTTTGAGAGTCAGAGCAGTTTAATAATAAACACACAAAATAGTACACTTAACTTTTGTGCAAAAAAAAGGCCTGCCCTTAAAAGAGCTGGCCGTTGCTAACCTATGAAAAACACCAGTTTCAAATATCGTTGATCATTGATTTTCAGATAAAACTAATCGGTAAAAAGGCAAAATGTGAGGGCTTAATTATGGTCTTAAATTGGGATGCCTTTGCTGCATCCGCATCTGTCTTCTTTGAATCAATTCTTTTGTAATAAATGCGCCGAACTCTTTTTCGCATTTAAAAAACTGATCTGCTCTTTGGGGTGAAAGCGCTTTTACAAAGTCGCCGTTATATCTTTTTCTTATGTTCAGAATTTTTTCTTCAGTTGTTATTTCTGGCTCTTGGTTTTGAATGGCTTCCAACCGAACTCTTTTTATTTCCCCTTCATATTGATTATAAACGGGCCAAAATCTTTGTGCTTCTTCCGGAGTAAGATTTAATTGTTTTGAAATGTAAGCGATCTTTAACACTGCAATTCGGCCACCACCTGGTTTTTGACTGCTCTCATTATCCTGAGCAAACACGCCAAGTGTCAATAAAGAAATCGCTACATATATCAAACAAAACTTTTTCATTTTAATTCGTTATCGGTTCTTTTGAGTCATTATATTCATCAACATATTGTTGCAATTCATTATCAGAAATATCAGCCAGCATGTCATCAGCGGCATCATTATCATTCAGGTTTATTGAAGCCATTCCACTCGCAGTATCTGAAATAGGTATGTTGAAGTTTTGAAAATAGCTTAAAATATCTTCGTCTTTTGTGTTATGAAGGCTATCTGTCAACTGTTGGGCATCCAGCTTTGCAAAACTGTAAATAGGACTTGTTTTTTTGTTGTTGAAAACAAGTATTGCGGTAGTAGAAATAATGCCAACAACAATTGCTGCTGCAGCATATCTCAACCAGTTTGTTTTTTTATTGAGTGAAATAACTTTTGCTGGCTGTTGCTTTTTTATTTTATCAAGAACCGTCGTTGCAAAATTTTCAAAATATCCTGTAGGAGTTTCGTAAACATTTTTATTCTTCAGCTCACTTAGAATGGGAGAAAGATTTTCAAGTTCGTCATTCACAAAATCCACAGCTTTTGCTCCAGCCATTGCATTCCCGGCAAGTTCTTTAAAATAATTATCAGGTATGCTAAAGGGGGTTTTTTTGCTCAGCTTATTTAAAAAGGGAGAAATGCTTTCCAGTTCTTCATCAACAGAATCCGATTTATTTTCGTTGATTTTATTGATTACGCTTTCAGCAAAATTTTCAAAATAACCATCGGGAATATTGAAAGGAACTTTCCTTGTTATCTTATTTACAAACGATGAAATGTTTTCTAGTTCTTCAGCAGCAGAACCGGCTTGCTGTAATTTGATTTTATTCATCAAACTTTCAGCGAAAGTTTCAAAGTAATTATCAGGGATGCTGAATATATTTTTTTTATCGATAGAACCGATGATATTTGATAATGCTTCCGTCTCACTTTTTGATGAAACAGTTTCATTTGCAAGAACACGATTAACAATCTCAGCAGGTAGTTTGTCAAAATAGCCAGCGGGTACTTCATACAAATTTTCTGCGCCGATTTTAGCTACAAAAGGACTAATACCTTCCAGTTCATTCAATATTTCTAATCGGTTTGGCACGTCTGTCAGACAAATTTTGTTAATGAAGGTTTAACGATTCAGCATATAATCTTCAATTTTTTTCGCTGCGTGATGATAAGAAGCTTTTAATGCCCCTTCGGAAGTTTCCAGCACACGGCTCATTTCTTCGTAAGGCATTTCATCATAATACCTTAAATTAAATACAATGCGTTGTTTTTCAGGGAGCTGCTGAATGGCGAGCTGCAATTTCCATTCAACTTTATTAGCGTCAAAATTGCTATCAGCTTTAATTTTATTGCTCAGCCCGCTTTCAACATCACTCAACGAAACAACGCTTTTTCTTTTCTGTTGCTCCAAAAAAGTAAGGCTTTCATTGGTCGCAATGCGATAAAGCCAGGTATAAAGCTGCGAATCTTCTCTGAAATTTTCCAGCCCGTTCCAAACACGTATGAACATATTTTGAAGCACATCGTTGGCATCTTCATGCTCCACAACCATGCGACGAATATGCCAATAAAGCCTTTCCTGATATTTTTTTATGATAGCAGTGAAAGCCTTTTCCTTGGTTGCAGGTTCTTTAAACTGAACCAATAATTCAGTATCGGTAGCGGGTACCGCCATAAGGTTAGCCATTTGTTTATCAGTTGAAATTAGGCAAAAATTAAATACACAGGTTTAAACGAAGAGATGTTAATATTATTGATAATGTATTGTTATTGATATTATATTAAAGCAGCTCTTTTGCTTCACGGAAATCATGATTAATTTTGTCATTAATTTACTGAACGATGCCCTCACCAATTGTTTCGTTTTGACAAGGTAAATCTCGATTGACGGGGCAACAACTAATCGGTTGTTTTTTGACTATCTCATAAAGGTTTATTGAGCTTTAAACTGTTTTATTAAATCCCTTAATTCCTTGTCCGAAATATTATCCACATCGCCTTTATCATAGATTGAAAGTAGGTTTACCGTGATTTCTTCATTAGAGGTAAGTTCTGCAAATCCTATTATAGTCGTTTCTACAAGTGAAATAACTCTTGCACCGCCACTTTTGCCTTTTCCTTTGCTTGCAATTTTTAAGTGAATTTTATAAGTTTCATTTCCCAGAGGAGTACCGAGGCGTGGAGTTTTTATTAATTCTCTTTCGAGTTTTATAATGTCGCCTGATAAAGAGTGGTATTTTTTCAGCAATGGTTTCGCTGCCGTCTTGAAATTTTTTGTAACTCTAACTGTTACTTTCACGTAGGAAGTCTTTTAAAGTCTGCAATTTTTTTCCAGTTTTTTTAGCTTCTTTAACTTCTGCAAAAGCATCTTTAATTCCAGTTAATATTTTCAGTTTATTTTGAAGTTTTGTGTAAGCCTGATTCATTTTTTGCCATGTCTTGATTGGCACAAGAACAGAAGTTTTGTCGCCTTTTTCGTCAATCATGTATTTGAATGCAATTGCCATATAAATCCTTTTCTCAAAAATACAATTTTTGTTTTATTGAACGGTATTGTCTTTTGTGCTAAGATGCACATTGCCTTATGGCAACTATGCTCGCCGGATAATAAATCTTCCATGAGGAATTATAGTGGCCGATAGAGCAAATTCATTGTTATTACATTAAACGCAACTCCTTTGCTCCACAGAAATCCATTCATGATTAATCTGCGTCATCAAAAGCGTATTATCAAATTTTACAGAACCTTTTGGGAAAATATCTTCATTTTCAAAAAAGCTAGATTTGGTCGAGGTTACTTTCAACGGCTCAATCTTCCAATTGTAAGTTTTCAGTTCTAACCCATCAAAATTTTTTCTGTTTGGAGAGTATCCCACAGAACCTCTTTCAAAAAATGCCGAGACATTTTCTAAGCTTTTAAAAATAGAATTGTGATTTAATGAATCCGTTTTTTCGGCATCGATGGAAACCATTGTGCCATCCGCATTTTCAAATGCTACATGATAATGTCCGTTTTCTTCTTTCACATCAAACTTTGAATGATGATGCCGACCGGGGAAAATTCTTCCCCCTGCAAGGTTATTTATGAAAGATGAGGTATCTCGCCGCGGAATGAAAACCCCTTCTTTGGTTTCATCACCTTCTTTCCATTCCACTGCAATGCGGTGTGCTGCATTTTCAGATGAAATGCCGATTATATCCGGAAAACCTTTTGGGCGAATGTTTTTAAGTCTGATTAAACAAATACCAACTATGGATTTGCCCTCATAAATTTTCGGGCTGAATGGAGAA
>CAIYPC010000162.1 GCA_903927975.1 uncultured Bacteroidota bacterium
CGCGAACTTATTCTGCAATCGGGTTTTATTATTATAAATATTATTCCGAGTTGATGAAAGCAAAAGGAGATAATGCGTCGTACAATAAAGCGATTGAAGCTTTTTATGCCATCAAAGATTCGTTAGCAAACATCAATCATTATCGAGCTATTCAGGAAGTGGAAACAAGAATGCGTGTTCATGATAAAGAGCAACAGATAAGCAGGTTGAATGAAGAGAATGTAGCCAAACAAAAGGCAATCCGCCAGCAATGGATAGCAATTATTGTTTTTTCAACACTCTCTGCGGTCATTATTGCGTTGTTGATTGCTTATGCAAGAAATCAAAATCACAGAAAGCAACAAGCCGAACAGATTGCAAAGCAGAATGAAATTTTGCAGCAGAATAAAATCATTGAAATGGAAAAACAGCATCGCATAGAAGTGATGCAAGGTGCTATTGATGCAGAAGAAAATGAACGATATAAAATTGCCGATCAGTTGCATGATGAAGCGGGCGGCATGCTTGCACTCGCTTCGCTGAATATTTCATCGGTATTAGAAAAAGGAAGTAAAGATGAACAGTCAACTGAAAAAATTGAGAAAGCGCATGAGATATTAAATTCTGTTTCAACTACGATCCGCGAAATCAGTCATCGGCTTACTCCGCTTGTTATTGAAAAATATGGTTTCAAAAAAGCGATTGAAGATATGGCTCAATCCATCAATCTTTCTGGAAAATTAAAAGTGGAAACTGTAATTGTTGGGTTTGAAGATGATAATAAACATCCAATCACATTGCTTAATAATCTTTATCGAATTGTTCAGGAGCTTGTTCATAATATTTTAAAACATGCACATGCAACGAATGCGAGCATTGAATTGGTAGAACATGAACATCAGATTTCCATCATGGTAGAAGATGACGGCGTTGGCATTGAAGATTATAAGCTTTCGAAAGGCAAAGGGCTTGATTCAATTCAATCAAAAATTGCTTATCTTAATGGGAATATGGAAATTGAAAACAAACAAGATAAAGGCACCTTGATTGTGATGGAAATTAATGTTTGATAAATTTTAGAATGTCACTGAGAATAATCATAGCTGATGATCATCCTTTATTAGTGGATGGATTAAAAAAAGTGCTGGAAGAAATTGAAGATGCAAAAGTAGTAGCTACTGCCGGCAATGGCAGGGAACTGCTAAATATATTGCATGAAACTGCTGTTGATATTATTTTGCTCGATCTGCAAATGCCCAAAATGGATGGCATAGATTCATTAAAAATATTAAAGAAAGAATTTCCGCGGATCAAGATTATTATTTTTTCAAATTACGGACAACCGAAATTAATAAGAGAAATAAAAAACCTTGGAGCAAATGGATATTTGTTGAAGAACGTTCCTTCGATAACATTGAAACAGGCAGTTATTGCAATTGCTGATGGCCAAACATGGTTTCAGGATTTGCACCCAGAAATAAAGCAATCGGAATTACTCACCAATGAATTCATTAAAAAATACCAGTTAACAGATAGAGAAACTGAAATCATCGGAAAAATTGCACAAGGTCTTACCACTAAAGAAATAGCCGGAGAATTATTCCTCAGTGAATTCACCATCAACACCCATCGTAGAAATATCTGCAGAAAGCTGAACATCTACACGCCCGTTGCGCTTATCAATTTTGCAAAAGAACATGGGCTAGTTTCCTGAAAAATAGTTAGGAGTAAGTATTTGAGGAGCATATAATGTGTATGAAATTTAGTAAGGCTAATTATCATTTTTCCATCACTACCAAAACTCCTTTTATGAAACAGCAGAAATTGTTGCGTCTTGCGATAGCATCATTCATTATTTTCTTTGGTTTATTCTTTTTGCAAGGCTGCTCAAAAAGCTCTGGTAGTGGCAATAACACAACCCCAAATACAGGATATTATTTTAGTGCAACAATAAGCGGCAAAGCTTTCTCTGCTAATTTCATTAGCCCAACTGATGGAGGGCCAGGAATTGCAAGCACTACAACTTCTAATGGTGTCACGTTTGTAGTTGGCTTCGGTATTCAGATCGAGAATGGCAATGACTCAAGTATTATAGTCATTGTTTTCCCGACAACAACACCGTTGAATACTCCAACATATTTGAGCCCGGGCATCAACACAGGAGCTGCTTATTCCACAGAAGCCTCTCCAGGCTCTTCCACTTATAATGCCTATGGCACAAACCCTGCTTATGGAGGTTCGGGAACATTTACGGTTACTGAATTCGACCAAACAAACAAAGTAGTTGCAGGAACTTTCAGCGGCACGTTTGGTTCTTCTACCAATACTACGGTATCAGTTACTAACGGAAAATTTCGCTGTGCATTAGTAAGTTCAACAACAGCATTCCCGCCGAATGTGAAATTTTAGATAGTTGAAATTCTGATCAATTTTTTAAACCAAAATAACATGAGAGATTTCACTTTTAACCGAAGTACAATATTTTATTTTTTGATTGGCATTTTGATTTCTTCATGCAGAACTACTGATTTTAGTCAGATGCTCCCTGATGCAACACTTAAAGCATCTTTAGATTTTGCAAAAGTTCATGAAAGCGGCGCATCAAATGTGAAGTATGATCCTGTTACAAAAGCAAATGTAATTGTGTACTCGGAGACAACACTTTTTGGAGAACATTTTAGCTATAATGACAACAATGAGAATAGTTATAGTGAACAAGGAACTTATCTCAATCTCGACAAACCGACAAATGCTGGTTATGGAGCGTTAGGTTTTGGTCTTGAGTATGTCGGGAAAGGCGCAAAATTTCCTGGCGGCAATGGTTCTGTGAGTTTAAATTATTTGGAACTGCCGATACATTTCCTTTATCATTATCCAGTTGGCCCTGGCAATGTTTATGGCGGGCTCGGGCCATATTTTGCTTACGGCGTGGGTGGCAAAGAAGGTGATATAAGTTCTTTTGGCGATAGCAATGGTGGGTTTAAACGTTTTGATGCAGGTCTTGGTTTTATGCTTGGTTATAAGCTAAGCATGGGCGTTTCGCTTGATATAGGATATGAACTTGGCTTAGCAAATATTGAATATGCTGATGAAGATGTTAAGGGACACAATAGAGTTTTCAGCATCAATCTGGGCTACCAGATTGGAAAATTATTTGCAAAGAAAAAATCAAAATAATTATTGGTGAAAACAAGGTTATTCTTTTTTAAAATTTTACTTTATGATAAAGCAAATCATTTTAATTGCATAACAAGATCTTGCAAATTTGAAGTGTAATATTGAATGAGTTGAGTTATCTTTATGAGCAACAGCAGCAAACAGAACAGTAGAAGGAAAATTTGTTGGCTCATATTATGAAATGAGAGGTTAGGTTTGTGCATTGCATATAGGTTTTGAGAATAAAATAATTTGAACTTTTATACCCCCTTTCCCTTTGGCGCACGGCTATTTTATAGCTTTGCGCTTTTTTTATAACTTGTTGTCTATTAACGATAAATAGAGGTTTTTTGGTGCTAATTTCTGTTTAAATAAAATTCCTCTTTATCCAATGTCCAGATTCAGTAACTTTACAATGCTTCAAAACCGATTTCATACCCTTATAACTTTCTAACCCAAAATTCTTTGAAGCATTGGTTGTACAACTTTCCCATTAATTTTTGCTTGCGATCCCATTAATTCTGAATATTTTTTTAACTAATAAAATTGTGCTGTATGTATTCGTATGCGTTGCTGGAAAAGAATTGCTATTATCTGATCCAGGAAAAAGAAGATAGCCCTATTCAATTGGTGAAAGTAAATTTTGAAACAGATTATTGTATGCATGTTTCAAAATTTGTTGAGACAACAGAATTGGAATGGAGAAAAAAAACAGATGATATTTTTGACATCCTTGAATTGCTTGATGATAATAAAGTGAAGGAATGGCAAACTGTTCAGAAAGACAGTGAGGGTACTTATAATTATGAAGAAGATGAAGAGTGAGTAATGGATAATGAGGGAATGGATAATTGATAATGCTTTATCAGTTACAAGCCCGAAGAAAAAGAATTGCCATAGAAAATGGCTCGGCCATCTGGTCGGGCCATTTTTTTTCCAACAAAATCATTTTTTGATCAGCCTTACAATAAACAACAGCACTATCGCTCCGCCTGTTGCAATAATTAATTCGCCAATAATGTTAGTGCTAAAAAGACCCAGTGCGTGCGCAAGCCAGCCTCCGATAACCGCGCCGACTATGCCAACAACAATATTGCCGACAAGCCCAAAGCCGCCACCTTTTATGATTTGGCCTGCAAGCCATCCGGCAACAGCGCCAAGTAAAATAAACCAAACAAAGTTCATTGTGATTATTTTTAAAGGTTAAAAAAAGTTAGAGAAGTTACGATATTAAATATCGCATTTAATTATTTGGACAATTTTTCTTTGATGTGGTCGGCTCTAAATAGCTATCAAAATTTCAAGCCCAATCTTTTCTTGATTGTTTTCCAAACCGGATCTATATCTGGCGAGAGATTAAAATAAATTGCAGAGGCTGCGAAAAGTATCACGAACAAAACGCTTCTTACGATAATGCCAGCAAAACTTTGCATGCTCCTGAATAAGTAATAACAAATAAAATAGCAGGCAAGGGTTTGTACAATTACGTACAAAGTGTTATTGCTGAATGGTTGCATTTTAAATTTATACCACAAAAAATATAACCTTATTGAATTATAAATGGTGTAAGCAATCAGTGTCGAATAAGCTGCTCCTTCAATCCCCAATTTTTTTACCAAAATAATATTCAATGGTATCATGAGGAATAATAAAATCACCCCACAAAAAAACTCAAACCGCCACAAAGTGCTAGTGCCAATAATTTGAGCGTTCACTCCTGTACCCATGTCAATGATGTTCTTAAATCCCACAATCAGCACTACTATCTTTCCAGTTTCATAAAGTTTGTTCAGTTTAAATATCTGAATAGCACTATCATAATTTAGCCAGATAATTGCGAAGATGAACAAAGATGCCATTAACAGATTCAGACTGCTTCTTGAATACACCCTTTTTATCGTTTCAAAATCTTTGTCTTTCCATGCTTGAGAAAGAACCGGGATGCTGATGGAAATAATGCTTCGTTGCGGAACATTGATAATGCTTGTGATATATATGCTGAAATCAAAAACTGCGAGCAGCGCAAGATTCACATAACTGGCAATGGAAAAAGTATCGATGCTTTGTGCTGCAACAGTTATCATGCTACCTGCAAAAACAAAGCCCAACAGAACGAGCATTTTCTTATAAAACTTTTTTGTTACGCGGCTTATTTTAAATGTGATATTAAATTTTTTGAGTCGTATCAAATAAATTAAAAGTGCAAAAAAACTGACGGCGTACAAAAAAGAAAACAATTTTATGAAGAGCGAAAATTTAATTTTAGCAACAACGAATAATGCAATGAGTATGCTTGTTGAAATTCTGAAACCAGCTTCTTTTAAAAAATTTGAGAACACTGTTTTTCTCAAACTCCATGCATAAGCTTCCAACAATGAAAAGAAAAGCAGAAAGAAAACAAGTGGAAATATCCAGAGATAATATTGTACCAGCAATGGGGATTTGGCAGAGAATTTTCTTACTACCAACGGCTCAAACACAATGCCACCAATAGTTGTGAGAACAAAACCAAGAAAGCCAATGATGAGCGTGATGGAGAGCAGATCGTTTTCCTTGTCTTTTAAATTGTCTCTATAATACGGCGTGAATTTATACATGACCGATAAAAGACCAAAATTTGCAAAGCCATAAAAAAAATTTCCCATCACAAGAAAGGCACGCGTGAGACCGTATTGCTCAGGCGTAAAAATGCCTTGCTTTGTGAACAGATAAGTATTGATGGCGCCAAAAATAAATCCAACGTAAATAAGAAGAGAAGAAATAATGCTTTGCCGCCGTATTGTGCTCATGCAGGGTTATAAATGTTTTACAGCATGCAAAGATGCATGCTTTTATTTAATCTGCTTTTTTAAGGTTGATATAAAAATTTTCATCTACTTCAAAGTTCTCCAGATCTTTTGTTTTAATAGATTGCCATTCTTCAGTTGGTTGCAGCCATTGTTTTTTTCCACCAATTAATTTTATGGGCATATTAAATCCCGGAACGCAATTTGTCCAGCGATAAGAAAAATTATCGCCAACAGTTTTATATTCAAGCTCAGGAATTTTTGTGGTGCGCAAATATTGATCGAATACTTTGGAGAAATCCTTTTTAGCATGACTGCTGATGTAATCTTCAATTTGTTTTGTGGTAACTGTTTGATGATAAAAATCTTTGTTCAGTCCTCTGAGTATCTGCCTGAACAAAGAATCATCATTAATAATTTGTCGGATAGTATGCATCATATTGCCGCCTTTATAATACATATCGCCGGAGCCTTCTTTGTTCACTCCATAAGTCCCGATGATCGGTCTATCATTTTTTATTCTTTTCCTCGTGCCGATGCAATATGCATTCCCTGCTGCAATCCCATCCTGACAATCAGTATAAATTGTTTCAGAATAATTGGTGATGCCTTCATGAACCCACATGTCAGCCACATCTTTTGAAGTAATGTTGTTGCCAAACCATTCATGCCCGCTTTCATGAACAATAATAAAATCCCATTTCAATCCCCAGCCTGTTGCCGACAAATCTTTTCCGAGATATCCATTTTCAAAATGGTTGCCATAAGCCACTGCGCTCTGGTGCTCCATTCCCAAGTGAGGCGCCTCCACGAGTTTATATCCATCTTCATAAAACGGATAAGGCCCGAACCAATATTCAAAACAATGCAGCATGGTATCTGCTTGTTTAAATTGGGGTTTTGCTTTTTCAAGATTATAATCGAGCACCCAATAATCGCAATCCAATTTTCCTTTCTCGCCAGCATAATCTTCATGCCAGGTAACATATTTGCCGATATAAGGAACGATATCGTAATTATTAATTGGGTTCACAACTTCCCACTTATATGTTGCAGTTCCATCGTTGTTCATTTTCTTTTCCTTCAATCTTCCATTGCCAACAGCAACCAATGTATCAGGAACAGTGACGGTCAATGATGCGCCGCTATCCGGCTCATCTCCCTGATAATCTTTGCAAGGATACCAAACGCTTGCGCCCAGCCCTTGACAAGCGACGCTCATCCAAGGTCTTCCTAATTTATCTTTTGTAAAAATCCAACCGCCATCCCATGGTGGTTTCACTGCTTCCCGAGGTTTACCGTGATAATAAATGGTGATGGAGTCTATTTGATTTTGCTGATATGGTTGATTAAAATACAGAGTAAACACATTTCCATTTCTTTTAAATGGTATCCTTCTAAATTTTTCATAAAAGCCACTCGTGTCTTTGTCATAATATTTGCGTAAAGCTTTAAGCGGAAGTTTTACCGTCTGAACAATGCTATCGATTCCCATTGGTTGTTGCAGATCTATTTGCATTAATGCAGAATAGTCCTGATAAATATCAGGAACTTCGCTGCTTAGTGAATTTGCTGCACCGTTGAACTTAATAGCTTTAAGCAGTTTATAAGTAATGACGACTTTGCCTTGTATCATTTTGCTTTCATAATCCGGCTTCACGTCAATATCATATCTCAGCACATCCCACCAAGCTCTCTCAGGAGTAACGGATCCGCGCAATGTATCAGCATGCGTGAAATGCTTTTCAACTGTTTGAGAAATGCATGTTTGGACAATCAAAAAAAATAATGCGTGAAATAAGATATTTACTTTCTTCATTTTATTTTAATAATAAAATGAAGATAAAAAAACATAAGGCAACAAATTCATAAAATATTTTGATTGGATTACTGGCCAAACTTTGCAGAGAAATTATGGTTGATAGTAACATAAATTTTTTGAAAATAATGTTACCTTTATAGCTCACCAAAGAAAAAGGAGGTATTCATGCTATCTACAGATCAATCATGGACGCCTTCGGTTAATATCGCTTAACCGGGCTTTCTCCAAAAATAATCTGCTGGCTAAACGCCAGGAGCCATCTGTAAAGGATGGCTTTTTTGTTTTTGCGAGAAATGTCTGAACCACGATTTTAGCCTGATTTTTCTTATTCTCCTGAAAGAAGTAGGCAAATAATTCCTTGTGAGTTTTGTCATTTATTTTCTGATGCCCAATAATTCCCTGACAACTCTATCATCGTGAGCATTTTGATTGTGTTGTCATAATAATCATATTGATCCAAATCGAAGCTCACAATATAATCCCACAACTTATTTAGCCATGTTTGATTTTTAGTATCAACCATCGCAGAAACAGCGAA
>CAIYPC010000163.1 GCA_903927975.1 uncultured Bacteroidota bacterium
TGAACGAAGGACGGACAGTCTTTGTATCGTTCATGGTCTTGGCTTTCAATTATTGGCATGGAGCAGTTTTATTAGGAATACAATGCTCCGTGAAAACTGGACCGGCTCTATAAATATTGATAAAGGACCAATGCGAAGAGAAAAATATATGAACCCGCCAACTATTGAAAAGCAGATTGAAAATAATCCATTGTATGCAAGTACTAAATAATAATGCTGCAAAATGCTAAGTAATTTTTTCCTTCAGGTGCTATTATTAAACAAGTTGCCCAAATTTAGGATATCCATCAGCGTTAGGTAATGCTTTGTAGTTAGAAACAGTGCGGTTATTACAGCCCTGTTTTTTTTGTTTATA
The DNA here is from genome assembly GCA_903927975.1 of uncultured Bacteroidota bacterium. Classification (GTDB taxonomy): domain Bacteria; phylum Bacteroidota; class Bacteroidia; order Chitinophagales; family Chitinophagaceae; genus Puia. The sequence goes on from CAIYPC010000163.1 coordinate 356, forward strand.
ACATTTCTACCCATTTGCCTGTTAAGTAACCGTTAAGAAGAAAATTATTTTTTTGTAAAAGCAGAGTATTTGGATAACTTCAACTGATAATTTTATTTTAAACAAAAAAATTTTCGCCTGTTATGAAAAAAATCATCCTGATTGCCAGCCTACTACTTGCTTTCACCGGCATTTCTTTTGCCCAGACAACACCTGCTGCAAAACCTGCAACAGCGGCTCATACAAAAAAAGATGGCACGCCTGACAAGAGATTTAAAGAAAACAAAGACGCTAAAGCAAAACCAGCCGCCGCTCCGGCTCACGTAAAAAAAGACGGCACGGCTGACAAGAGATTCAAAGAAAACAAAGACAAGAAAAAAGGCAGCTAGTCATTTCTCTTAAGGTATTAAATCAAAAGCGTCACTTCTTATAGTGACGTTTTTGATTTAATTTGCAATTCTGAAGTCGTTAATATTTTATTCTTCATTAAAAATTTAATCTGAAAATCATGAAAAAAATTCTTTTGTTGACAGTAATGATGTTTGCCGTAGTTGGTTTTACCATGGCTCAAGCAAGACCTCACCAAGCTCGTAAAACTGCGCATCGCGGCCATCACAAAGTGCATCACCATCATCCACGTCATCATCGTGCACATCCGCACAAATAATTTTGTTTAATTATCAAAAAAATTAAAGCCCCCGTTTCTCGGGGGCTTTTTATTAGCCGGAATACTTTCGTTAAAAAGTGTTGTGCTTTACGTTTGAACAATCAGTGTTTCATAGTTCACCATTGACCATTCGCTTATTTCGCCGCTCCCGTGTTTTTTGCAAGCACAGGTTTTGCTTTAGGTTTTTCGGCTATTGTATCAGCTTGCCCTAATGGCCTGTTTTTAGCAAGGTCAACAAGAATTGGTGCAGCCACAAATATGGAAGAATAAGTTCCAGTAATAACACCGATCAACATTGCAAATGCAAAGCCTTTGGTTACTTCGCCACCAACCAGGAACAATATCAGCAATGTGAGGAAAACCGTTAATGAAGTCATGATGGTGCGGCTCAAGGTATCGTTGATCGCTTTGTTGATAATCTCCGATTTTGTTGCGCCTTTCATTATTCGGCTGTCTTCACGAATCCTATCAAACACAATTACCGTATCGTTCATTGAGAAACCGATAACCGTTAGCACCGCGGCTATAAAATGCTGGTCAATTTCCATTGGGAAAGGAACCACATCTTTTAAAAACGAGAACACCGCAAGTGTTACCAAAACGTCATGCAATAACGCCACGATAGTTCCCAATGAATATCTCCAGTCGCGGAAACGAATTAAGATGTAAATGAAAATGATGATGATGGCAAAAATTACCGCTTTAAAAGCACCTTGCTTTATGTCATCAGAAATAGTTGGCACTACTTTTTTAGATCCATGAATGAATTTATTGGTGCCAACAAATTCATCTGCTGTTGTACTTGCTGGCAAATACGACTTTAATCCTTCGAACAATTTACCCGCCACCAATGAATCGCCTGAGGCTCCCTCATTGTTAACCAAATAATCCGTGGTTATTTCAAGCTGATCATTGCCTGCATAAGTCTTTACGAGCGGCGAGCCACCAAATGTTTTTTCAAGCACCTGTCGCACGGGTTCAGCATCTATTGGCTTGCCGAAATTTACAACAAAGCTTCTGCCACCTCTGAATTCTACACCTTCTCTGAAACCATGGAAAAATGCTCCAACACCCAATATTAGCACAACAATAGAAATGCCATAAGCTACTTTTCTATATTCAATAAACTTGAAGCTCGCATGTTTAAATATGCGGCGGGAAATTGGGGTGAAATATTTAAAGTGACGATTTTTGTTTGTATAGAAATCTGTTATCAATCTTGATAACAAAATTCCGCAGAAGAGTGAAAGAAGTATACCGAGGATCTGCGTGGTAGCAAAGCCGAGCACTGGCCCAAGACCGAAATAAAATAATATCAGCGCAGTTAATAATGTTGTAACGTGGGCGTCTAAAACCGGCGCTAATGAGCGCTTATAGCCATCGTTTACTGCTTGAGGATAACTTTTACCTCTCGTCAGTTCTTCTTTAATGCGCTCAAAAATAATAACGTTGGTATCCACTGCCATGCCGATGGTTAAAACAAGCCCCGCAATACCAGGTGCAGTAAGCGTTGCATGCAATGAGCTCAAAACTCCAATCGTGAATAGCAAATTGAAAATAAGCGCAACATTCGCAACCCATCCCGCGGTGTTATAATAAATAAGCATCAGTGAGAAAATCACTATAAACGAAATAAGAAATGCCATTGCACCACCGTGAATAGCTTGCTTTCCAAGTGTTGCTCCCACAACTTCTTCTGCAACAATTTTAGCAGGGGCAGAAAGTTTTCCTGAATTTAAAATGTTCGCAAGATCTTGCCCTTCTTGCACACTTTGTTTTGTATCCTTGCCACGGCCCATGGTAATCTGAGAATTTCCACCTGTAATTGGTCCGTTTACATAAGGCGCAGAATAAACAATATCATCAAGCACGATCGCGATTGGCTTGCCAACATTGGCTGTTGTCATATTTGCCCAAACATCAGCACCCTTTTTATCCATGCTCATTTCAACAACCACGTCGCTCGTTACAGGATCATAATCCTGACGGGCGTTATTCTTGATCGATTCACCTTCAAGTTTTGCTTTCTCTGAACCCGGCACAGTCTTAATGGCGTATAACTTAAGATAGTTTACTGCTTTGCCATTCTCGTCAGTTTCTACCTTGCCCCACAAAAATTTTATGTTCGAAGGGAAACTGTTCAACACAATAGGATTGCTCAAATATTCATCTGCTTTGCTGGTGTCTTTTATTCCAACAACACCTACGTAGTCGGGCAACCTTGATTTGTCAGTTGCACTTTGTGCTGATCTAAATGCCTCATAAAAAAATGGAATCAGTGGATTCGCATTTTTTGCATTAACCGATGTATCATTCTTTGAAGTGTCATTAATATTTTCTCCGTTCAAATATTTCTGCAAAGCTTTATCTGCAGACTGAACTGAATTTGCTATCTCGCTGATATTATAAAGTTCCCAGAATTGCAGGTTCGCTGTTGACTGAAGATATCTTCTTACCCTTTCAGGATCTATGTTTGCACCAGCGAGCTCAACGGTAATAATACCTTTGTTTTCATCAAGATTAATAGATGGCTGAGAAACGCCGAATTTGTCGATACGTTTTGTGAGTACCTGATAAGTTTGCTTCATGGCAGCAGAAGCCTGCGAATGAATATAGCTGATAACAGTAGCGTCAGATGCATCAAATTTAATATTGTTGCGGCCGCTGTTAGCAAACATAGGAGCAAGCTTGCCGTTCGGGTTTTGTTCTTTATATGCTTGTGCGAACAAATCAATAAAGTTTGCATCGCTGATAAATTTTCTTTGACGTGCCGTTTCAACAGCTTTCAATAATGCGGGATCACGTGGGTTGTTTGAAATGCCTTTTATCAAGCCATCCAATGCAATATCAAGCGTAACGTTAATGCCGCCTTGCAAATCAAGTCCGAGCAGCAATTCATTTTCTTTTGCTTTTTGATAGCTTGTTCCCCACCAGGTAATTTTAGTGTCCTTGGTGCTGTCCAATAAATGTTTCAGCCTGTCTTTGGTAACTCCATCTACGGTATCCTGATACAAAGCTTGCGCTTCTTTATTCCCGGGATATTTTACCTGGGCAGAAGGATACTTGCCGTTCACAAAGCGCTTTGCTTTTTCCTGCATGGCAGATTCATGGTTGTTCACAAACCATGTAAAAGAAAGCTGGTATAAAGAAATCGAAATCAGTAACGCAGCAAAAATGCTAACCAGTGCTCTCATTGAATTTTTGGTTTTTTTTTAAGAGCGGCAAAGATATGCTTTCAGATTGATAAATTTCAACCCGAAACGGATAATATTTAAGCCCTAAAAATGCTTGTACGCATGGGTTTTGCATGGTTACTTGCTTACTTTTGAAACAATTATTTAGAATGAAAAGCAATCCCATTTCTTTTGCTGGTTTTCTTTTTTGTGTGATGATATTTGTCAGCAGTTCAACAATAGCGATTGCCCAGAAATCAAAAAAGCAAGTTGCAAATTCGAATGATGATGAACTCATTGAAACCTTAATGAAAAAGAAACCACAGTATTTTGATACCATCATCCAAAATAAAGATTCATTAAGGGTTCAGATTATTTACACACAAATCAATCGCGATAAAAAAAATAAGCCTTCATTTAAAAATTATTATTTCAACGCAAGCAACACTCATTATTTCTATCCTGCATCAACGGTTAAGATGCCGATTTCTTTTTTGGCGCTGCAAAAATTAAATGAGCTGAATATTGCGGGATTAGATAAAAACTCATCGATGATAACTGACAGCGATTATACCGGACAAACAAAAACATTAAATGATCCTGCCACTGTTGATGGAAGACCGACGATTGGCCAGTATATAAAAAAGATTTTTTTAGTGAGCAATAACGAAGCGTTCAACAGACTTTATGAATTTTTAGGACAGGAATACATCAACACGGAGCTTGCAAAAAAAGGATACTCCGATGCGCAGATTCGGCATCGGTTACAAGTTTCTTTAACGGCAGATGAGAACAGCCACACTAATCCAATCTTTTTTTATGATACGAGCGGGAAATTATTATACAATCAACCGATGCAATTTTCTCAACAAAAGTTTTCTGACAGAAATGATTTTGTGGGAACAGGATATTATCAGGGAAGCAAATTGATCAATCACTCCATGGATTTTTCACAGAAGAACAGGATTGCTCTCGATGATTTTCATAACATTTTAAAGAGCGTGATTTTTCCTGAATCGGTTCCTGCTGATCAGCGTTTCAATCTGAAAGATGATGATTATAAATTTTTATACCAATACATGTCACAATATCCTGGCGAAACAACTTATCCTTCCTATGACACTCCTGAAACGTGGAATGGCATAGGTAAATTTTTGTATTGGGGCGCCGAGAAAGGAGATCTGCCAAAGAACATCAGGATCTTCAATAAGATCGGCGGCGCTTATGGTTTTTTAATTGACGTGAGCTATTTTGTTGATTTTGATAAGAAGGTTGAGTTCATGCTCAGCGCTGCTATTTATTGTAATAAAGATGGGATCTTGAATGATGATAAATATGATTATAACGATGTCGGCTATCCATTTATGAAACAATTGGGAAGAGCGATTTATGAATATGAACTGAAAAGAAAAAAAATATTCAAACCCGATCTTTCAAAATTTAAAATGAAGTATGATAAGTGAGTTTTTATTTCCCCAACATTGTTAATCGAAAGTTATCAAAGGCAATACAGTAGCCACTTTGCGCATAATTCTCCACAAGAAATTTCCACAGCATTGTTAA
>CAIYPC010000164.1 GCA_903927975.1 uncultured Bacteroidota bacterium
AACCTTCCATCAACCAGCAAAATTTATAGAGATCCATTGGGTGTTGTGCTGATCATCGCTCCGTGGAATTATCCTTTTCAATTATTATTGATACCATTGGTTGGTGCAATAGCTGGAGGCAATTGCGCAATGCTGAAACCATCGGAATTTGCAGTAGCAACATCATCGGTTATTACAAAAATCATCACGAAAATTTTTGCTAAAGAATACATTCAAATAGTGCAAGGCGATGGAGCGGAAGTAATTCCTTCAATGATGAATGGATTTCGTTTTGATTATATTTTTTATACAGGCAGTATTCCTGTCGGGAAAATTATTTATCAGCTAGCAGCAAAAGATTTGGTGCCGGTTACATTAGAACTCGGCGGCAAAAGCCCGGCTATTGTTGAAAGTGATGCGGATATTGATGTTGCCGCAAAGCGAATTGTATTGGGAAAATTTATTAATGCTGGTCAAACCTGCATCGCACCTGATTATGTGCTGCTGCATGAAAGCATTAAAGATAATTTTTTTAAAAAAATAAAAAATATCATCGCTACTTTTTATGGTGATAATGCAATGGAAAGTGAAGAATATGGAAAAATTATTAATGAGAAAAGATTTGATAAACTGATTAGTTATTTATCTGAGGGCGATATAATAATAGGTGGAGAAAATGACAGATCAAAACTTTTCATTGCGCCAACAATTATCGAAAATGTTTCGTTGGATACCCCGTTGATGAATGAAGAAATTTTTGGACCGATATTGCCTGTGATTAGTTTCAATTCACATGAAGAAGCATTAAATATTGTTAAGAGGAATCCAAATCCTTTGGCTTTTTATCTGTTCACGTCAGATACTAAAAAGCAAAAGAAATGGATTGAATCGTTGTCTTTTGGCGGAGGCTGCATAAACAATACAGCATGGCATTTCACAAATCATCATATCCCTTTTGGTGGCGTTGGCAATAGTGGCATTGGCGCTTATCATGGAAAAAATACTTTTGATACATTCACACATGCAAAGGCTGTGATGAAAACGCCAACATGGATCGATCCGAATGTAAAATATCCACCATTCAAAGGAAAGATGAAAATATTGAAATGGTTCATTAAATAATTTTCGGAATAACATGCAAGAAAAAAAGAACTATCGCAAACTAAAAGGGATACTTGTTGTTCTTTTAATATTAGTGACCATTTGTGTGGCTTATGTTGAAGCCATGAATAGAAACTCAAAAAATATGACAGGAAGACAAAAAATTTTGAAAGCAATTTACCCGCTCGTAATGTGGGCTACTGGATCAAAAAATAAAAACAAACAAGTGTTAGTTAATGAAAACGGCACGTATATATGAAGAAGGAACAAGGTTTTTAGAGGCTATTAAGCCGTTTGATTGCTATCCGTTGATTGCTGCTTACTTGCATTCTCAATCAACATCTGATGCAAAGCCGCTCCGCTCTTTAGATATGTCAAATGCGCTTGCTGGAAATCAAAATAATAGTTCTCCTGATATTGATGCCCTTCAGGATAATAGTTCTCCAATATGTCAGAAGCCTTTAGAGAACCATAACCAAGAGATTGAGCCATTTGAGAAAGTACTTCAACCCTGCCAATATTCCAAACCTTATCTACCTCAGGAATCGTTTTGTCGTGAAGATCCTTATAATGTTTATGCCATGCAGCCCGAACCAATGGACTGTCTTCGTACACAATATCAATCTGGTTTAAGCCTTTTACAAAATCGTAGTTTGACGGAGAGCCTCTTAATGCGAATAGTAACAGGAAAAGATTACGCTTTGCATTGTCTTTTTGTTGCTCTGTGTTCAATTGCCTTCCAATGTTTACAGCATTCACGGGCGCATGTGATATGAAATAGGCTGTAACACACAATACAATTAAAGTTAACGCACCATAAATGATTTGAATTATATCTGAACTACTCATAAAGGTTGCTTTGAATAAACTATAAAATTACCGATTATGTTTAAAAACTTACAAGAATTGATTACCAGTATGCCAGATGAAAAAAGCTGTAAGAAATTCTTAGAGCAACAGAGATGGCAGAACGGTATTGTTTGCCCTTATTGTGGACATGGCAAATGTTATATCATTGAGAATAACAACCGTTATAAATGCGCTTCAAAAGATTGCTATAAACGTTTTACGGTTCTTGTTGGAACTATATTTGAAGCCAGTAAAATACCATTGCAAAAATGGATGATCGCATTCTATCTTAACACAGCACATAAGAAAGGCGTTTCAAGTTGTCAATTAGCAAGGGATATTTCAGTTACACAAAAAACAGCCTGGTTCATGCTCCATAGGATACGCGAAGGCGTTAGAGCAAAGAAACCATTAAGATTAAAGAACAACGTGCAAATGGATGAGGCATTTTTTGGAGGGCATGAGGGCAATATGCACAAGGATAAAAAGAGCAAGACAAAAGCACAATTGAACCAGCGCAAAACGCCTGTGTTCGGCATAATTGAGGAAGGCGGCAAAGTTGTGGTGCAGGCAACAAAATGGATGAACAAGCGCAATGCAGAATCATTGATGCTTAAACATATCGACAAAGATGCAACGGTTGTTACAGATGCATTCACCATGTACAAGATAATAGGCGCAAAACATTTCAAGAAACATGTATCTGTTAACCATATACAGGGTGAATTCAAAGTAGATGGATTTCATACCAATTCAATAGAAAATTTCTGGTCTCAATTGAAGAGATCTGTTTATGGTATCTATCACCAAGTAAGCAGCAAGCACCTACAGAGATATTGCGATGAAATGGCTTACAGGTTCAATAGCCGGAAGATTAGGGATAATGAAAGGTTCACAATAGCAATTCAAAATTGTAACGGTAGGTTACGTTACAATCACCTTATAAATAATTCCCTAACTTTAGGTGAATATGGCAAAATCAAAGAAATCGGCAACCAAGAAGATTGATAAATACGATAAGAAATTTAAATTGGATATGCCTTTTGAGGATGCTTTAAAATTGGCTCTTAATACACCCATTAAGAATAGTAAAATCAATAAGAAGAAATAAGTATTTTTGTAAAATGAAAAAAGGTAGTTCTCAGCTACCTAATTTATATAAACATTCAATATTTATATGGCGTGTAAAATTAAAACATTTTTATATGCCACAAGAAACAATCTCCCAAGAAAATACAACTCAAGAAATTAATATTGATAGCATGTTTGACCCAAGCCCACAACCTATTATTAATTTTGAGGGCTATTATAAAACCATTGTACATGAGGAGACAATAGTTTTTCAAATTCTTCCTCAGTAGAAAAATTTATTTCATTTTTCTTACCAAATCTTTTTTCTTCAAAATCATTGAACGATTTAACTACATGGGAAGCGGATTTATACCATACGCTTGCCAAATCCTTAACCGTCAATTCATCATTTACTTTGATGCGATATTTGCAAAGCGCGGATGTGATTTTAAATTTCTTATTGCCTCCTATTTCTTCGAGATATAAATTTACTGTCAAAGCTATTTTTAGCAAATAAGGGAATGGCTTTCTCAATTCGTGCTTATACTCGAGTCTAAAGCTGCCTAATCCATCATACGGCGGGATGTTTATTATTAATTGGGTTGTGGATCCTTCGTGCGTTATTTCATTCATAAACTATTTTATTCCCTAAAATTACGCCGTTTGTGTTGCTTTGAAAATTATCTGTAGCTTAGTCATAAACTAATTGCTATATGGTAACTCCTAAACCAACTTTTGGAGAACAGCAAATAAAATATGTAGAATTGGCTGCCGCTAAACGTGGATTGATTTTAAACCAAATCATAAATTTAGAAAAAGCTATGGATTGGCGAATATCTAAATATTTTGTTCCGATAAATGAGCAGCCAAGAATAAAACTGGAAGAAATCGTTATCTCTAATATTCCATTGGTCAACAAAAAGCATGTCCTATATGAACTGATGCAAGAATATGATAAAGGATTTTTCATTGTACATCCAAATGTATTTAATCAAATAGATGAGATAATTCGAGCGAGGAACAAAATGGCTCACCATTGGTTAGATGTAACTCCATTCTATCGTGGGAAGATATCCGAAGCAAAAATGAACACCTTTAATGTTAAAGGTCATGGGAAGCCAACTTCGTATGATGATAAAACAATAAGCGCTTTGTCTATGAAAATAGAAAAATGCACAAATCTTATACTTCATTGGAAAATACAGAGGCTGCCCTCCTAACCTCTTTAGGTCAAGCCTAAACTCGAAATTCGAGACAGCCAGAATTTATAATGATTTTTAAACTTCGTAATAACCGTAATGGAGCAATTACTTACATCTTATCTTGTACCTTGTTTGTAAGTGATTGCCATGAAAACAATGCCCAGCCAACTCAACCCCTTTACGATCTGAAAGTGACGTTGAATAACGGAGACAGCTTGTCTTTATCATCTTTTAAAGGGAAGAAAATCATGCTTGTGAACACTGCATCCGATTGTGGTTTCACCCCTCAGTATAATGATCTGGAAGCGTTGTATAAAAAATATAAAGAAAAGCTGGTGGTGATTGGTTTTCCTGCAAATGATTTTGGTGAGCAGGAAAAAGGAACTGATGAAAAGATTGCAGAATTTTGTAAAGTAAATTTTGGAGTAACATTTCCATTGGCAAAAAAAAGCACAGTGATAAAATCAGCCAATCAAAATATAATTTTCAAATGGCTGAGCGATAAAACTATGAATGGTTGGAACAATCAGCAGCCAAAATGGAATTTTTCAAAATACCTGATCAATGAGCAAGGTGTACTTACCAATTATTTCGATTCTTCGGTTAGCCCTGACAGTGAGGAAATAGAAAAAGCTTTGCAATAAAAATTTAAGCAAGAAAATAAATGTTCACCAAAGCAGATATCGAAAAATATTTTCTTGCAGAAAAACATACAGGCTTATTGTTCCTAATAATTGCGACCGTCGCAATCTTGCTTGCGCTCTTATTCTATTTTTTCCTGAAAAATAATTTTTATAAAGGTGCAGCCATACCATTATTGGTTATTGGATTGATACAAGCTATCGCTGGGTATTCGGTTTATACAAGAAGCGATAAACAGCGGATCGATAATGTTTATGCTTATGATATGAATCCTTTAAAATTGAAAAATGAAGAATTGCCGAGGATGAAAACAGTGAATAAAAATTTCAGTATTTATCAATGGATAGAAATTGCATTGATGATTACCGGAATTACTTTGATATTTTATTTTAAAAGCGATGAAGCAAAAACATTTTGGTTGGGCTTCGGAATTGCGCTGGCAATACAATCAATATTAATGTTCAGCGCAGATTATCTTGCAGAAAAAAGAGCAAAGATTTATATGGAGCAGTTGGAAAATTTTATTAAGAAATGATCTTGTGAGTCTTTGTTAGATAAAAATCTGGAACAGATTAAACTTTCAAGCAATGAAGCCTAAAAAAATAGAAATGTCTGATTTTGAAACCAAAATTTTCAAAGGGCTTGAATTGGTTTCAAAAAAATTAATCAAAGAAGCAAAAGAAAAAAAACAAGAGCTCGTTGTTTTTCGGAACAATAAAATAATGAGGATTAAATTTTAAGAAGGATCCAAAAAATGGGAAAACTTACCACTTACAACCTCCCACTTATCACTTCCCCTACACCGGACACTTCTCATGATAATTGATCAGCTCCACCACATTATGTTCGAACTCAAACCCGCTATAAGTTTCAGCCACTTCTCCCAACACTTCATCAATCTCTTCAAAAGTTTTTAACGTAACCAATTTGTTGCGATAATCTTTTATGTTCGGCAATCCTTTTAAATAATTTGCATAGTGCCGTCGCATTTCATTTATGCCCACAACTGCTCCTTTCCATTCAATAGATTTGTACAAATGTTTTCTGCAAACAGCAACACGATCTTCAATGGTTGGCGCAGGTAAATGTTCCCCTGTTTTGAAAAAATGTTTTATCTCATCAAATATCCATGGATAACCAATCGCAGCGCGACCGATCATAATGCCATCAATGCCATAACGGTTTTTATATTCCAATGCTTTTTCCGGACTGTCGATATCACCATTGCCAAAAATTGGGATTTTGATCCTCGGATTATTTTTCACTTTGCCAATCAATGTCCAGTCAGCTTCGCCTTTATACATCTGCGTTCGCGTGCGCCCGTGAATGGCAAGTGCTTTAATGCCGATGTCCTGCAATCTTTCTGCAACTTCTTCAATATTCCTTGTATTATCATCCCAGCCCAAACGCGTTTTAACGGTGACGGGAAGCGATGTTGCTTTTATAACGGCGCTGGTTAACCGAACCATCAGATCCAGATCTTTCAGCACGCCGGCGCCTGCGCCTTTCAGTGCCACTTTTTTTACTGGGCAACCATAATTAATATCGAGAAGATCAGGGTTGGTAACATCCACAATTTTTGCAGCCATTGCAAGACTATCTTCATCTCCGCCAAAAATTTGTATGCCAATTGGCTTTTCATATTCAAATATGTCGAGCTTTTTTCTGCTCTTGATCGCATCGCGGATCAATCCTTCACTGCTGATAAATTCCGTGTACATCAAATCGGCGCCCTTGTCTTTGCAAACAGCGCGAAAAGGCGGATCGCTCACATCTTCCATCGGCGCGAGCAACAACGGAAAATCCGGCAACTCAATATTTCCAATTTTTACTGACATAATATTTTTTGATTTAGGATACGAGATACGGGATAAAGGATATCCGTATCTTGCAAACCGTATCCATGCTGCTTTGCAGCGGGTGCAAATTTACAAACTAATCGCCGAAAGTTATAATGAGAAGTTATTTGCGCATTCATTCGCCATGGTCTCAGCTTGCCTTGCTTATTTCTTTGTTGGGAGGGGCTTACGTGTTCACGGCATTGATAATAGGGAGTATTTTATCTTATAAGGGCGTTAATATCGGCGACATAAAAAATTTTGATTATAGCGATGTAAAATTCGTTGCAGTTTTAAAATTGGTTCAGGGCATTTCCACCATCACTATTTTTTTATTGCCAGCGTTGGTGTTTGCCCGCATCACTTTTGAGTTCAGGCAGTTTTATTTTTTGGGCTTCCAGAAGCAAGGGAAAATTATCTTTTATCTAATAGCAATAGCAATTGTTATTAGTTCATTTCCATTTGCTGAATGGCTTGGTGAATTGAATCGCCATATACCATTAACCAAGGGGATGATAGATTCAGAAAAAGATGCCACTAAACAAATGGAGGCATTTTTGAAAATGAACAATTGGTCGGACATCATCATTAATATATTAATGGTTGCGCTGTTGCCGGCTATTTGTGAAGAAGTTTTTTTCCGCGGCTGCCTGCAACGTGTTTTGATTTATGTTTTCAAAAGTCCATGGGCAGGTATAATAGTTACGGCAGCCTTGTTTTCAGCCTTTCACATGCAGTTCGAAGGTTTTCTTCCGCGCATGTTCCTTGGCGTTTTACTAGGCGCATTGTTTTGGTATAGCAACAGTTTGTGGCCAAACATTTTGGCGCATTTCGTTTTCAATGGCATACAAGTAATAGCTGCTATATACCATCCGGAGATGATAGATGAAAACAACAATGTATCATTACCAATTTATCTGGTGTTAATAAGTGGAGCAATCGTGTTTGGCTTGTTGTATTTTTTGCGCAAGCAATCAACAGTTACGTACGCGAAAGTTTATGAAATGGAAAATTTGAAGGAGCATGATGGGTTTCCGTCTTGAGGAGTTTGTAGTTTGTGGTTTGTTGTTTGTAGTTCTTTAATTCGGAGTTGCGTTTAGATTTTTGGTTTTCCTATTATGTAGCTTTTTTGTGAACCGATCGGTATTGCAACTATTAAACAGCCGTCCCGCCGCGGCGGGCTCTTGTACAGTTGGTATTCTATTGAGCAATGTGCGGACAGCAAAACAAATGGCTTGCATCAACGATAAGTAAAAAATAATTTATTAATAACTAAAGCAATATTTTTTCATGGCATTGAATGTTGCAGTTTTTAGAACGCGTGCGCTCACGGCGCTTATTTTCGTAGCAGTCATGCTCACAGGATTGCTATGGAATTTCTGGAGCTTTTTTATTTTATTCTCCATCATTCATTTCGGTTGCTGGAGCGAATATCAAAAACTGATCGGGAAAATTGATGTTGGTTATTTGCAGATCAGCAAGCTTCACAAGTACGGCGTGATGATCGCCGGTTGGTGTCTGATGCTTTTTTTAACGGGCGGGACTTACAAAATCGGAAATATTTCTCTGCATGAAATTGGATACTGGGGCGGATTGTTTTTTTGGTTTGTGCTCCCGATTATTGAAATCATTCTTTCTCGCAAACCGAATTTTAAGAACACTGGTTATTCAATTCTTGGCTTGCTGTATATTTCTTTGAGTTGGGCCTTGCTCACCAATTTGAGGAGCAGGTTCGATAGTGAATTTTTGGGAGATTTTTTTGGGAAGATGTATGTGGTTTTAATAGTTGCAAGCATTTGGATAAATGATACAATGGCATACATCGTTGGATCTTTTATCGGCAAAACACCACTCACAAAAATTTCACCGAAAAAAACCTGGGAGGGAACTGTTGGAGGAATTATTCTGGCGGTTTTGGTAATGTGTTCCATTGCTTATTTTTCGAATAAAGAAACAGAATGGGATTTGGTTATTCAGATGGCATTGGTTTCTGTTGTTGCATCCATTGTTGGCACCTTCGGCGATTTGCTCGAGAGCAAACTGAAGCGAATGGCTGATGTGAAAGATAGTGGTCATATCATGCCCGGTCACGGCGGTTTTTTAGATCGTTTTGATTCTTTATTATTGGCAACGCCATTTGTTTGGGTCTGCGTTATTTTGTTCTTAAAATAATCTCGCAAAGGCGCAACGGCGC
>CAIYPC010000165.1 GCA_903927975.1 uncultured Bacteroidota bacterium
ATTTTTTATGAAAAACAGAAATTTGATTTGTTCTCATTTAATACTCTTCGTTTTTATTTTAATCAATCATGTTTCTGCGCAAGTACCTGTTCGCGATGAGCCGCACCATAAAGTAGTTTTAGAAAATAGTTATGTGCGTTTGCTCAATGTTCGCATTCTTCCGCATGATACTACGCTCGTACATATTCATGCGGCTGCATCTGTGATGGTTTTTCTTTCTAAATCAAAAATAGGATCTCAGATTGTCGGGGCGCACCAGTTATTGCAGATGTAAATCCTGCACAAACAAGTTATGCAGCTTATGATGAAAAACCGATTAAGCATAGAGTATGGAACAATGGGAGCGAATTGTTTCATGTAATGGATATCGAGCTCGTGAAAAAAAGCCCTTCTCCTGATTCTTGTTCCGTACTTTCTCAAGATGGTATAAAATTGCAATGGCGACGAAAAATGGTAAGGTCATATAATATTAGTGTTGAAAAAGGAAAAGAGTATGACATCCCAAAATCAAATTGCGCTTATCTTCTAATTGATATCTCAGGATCGGTAGCGGCCATTGCCGCAAGTAGCATGCGTATAATAAAAGAAAGCGGCTTTATTTTTTTCCCACCACAAGCTGAAATTAAAATCAGCAGCAATAATTCTTCGGCTGAATGTGTTTTGCTGGAACTGAAGTAGCTATATGTTAATAAATACCGCTGCTTGAGGGAATGCTATAACTTTAATATGCTCGTTTCGAAAGTAACGAGTCTGCTAAAGCCTTATCCCGCTTCTTCAAGTATTGCGTTTATTATAGTGAATCCTCAATTCTTCATTTCTAAACCAAACTATTATGCCTAAAACGATTGTTCAAAAAATTGTATTCAAAAACACAACGCCAAAAGCATTGTACGATTTGTATATGAATGCAAAAAAACATTCCAAAGCAACAATGGCACCTGCAATAATCAGTAATAAAATCGGCGAGAAATATTCTGCGCACGGTGGCTACATTACCGGAGAAAATATTTACCTCATAAAAGACAAACTCATTGTGCAATCATGGAGAACAAAAGAGTGGGATGAAAAAGATGTTGATTCCACTTTTATTATTGAACTGGAGCCAAAAGGAAAAAATGTGACACTGCACATGGTGCATGCGAATGTGCCAGATAAGCATGCGAGCAGTATTGATAGCGGATGGCATAAACATTATTGGGAACCATGGAAAATGATGTTAGCAGGTAAGCCGATGGAGAAATATCCGGAGATGTAAAGTATATTTTATTATAGAGGGCGTCTTCCAAAAGATGCCCTCTATAATAAAATAATATTTTCGAAATAATGAGTCACGGTTCAATAAAATTTCTTCGGCATAATTGTGTGTCTCAATATCAATGATCTACCAACGAACATCCACCATCTATCATCGACCATCGCTCGAAGCTCAATACTTAAACGCCTTTCCATCCACCATCACTTCCTGTGTGGCTTCATCAAAAGTTGCTTTGCCTCCGGTGTGAATTGCGGCATTGGTCATTATTGTTGCGATAGCATGTGAATATCCTGCCTCAACAGGAGCGTGAGGTTGCTTGCGGCTTCTCACACATTCCATCCAGTTGCGAACGTGCGAGGATGTAAGTGCGTCACCACCCGTATTTGCAGAGGCGACCACTTTTTCCACTTCATCTGGTAAACTATATTCAGGTAAAAGATTTGCTTTCATGTCCATTGCCGCCGCTTGTTTAGCAGTCAAGCCACCACGCGGAGAAACTTTATTGGTGATGAGATTCAGCTCACCGCCATTGGAGTAATAAATTTCAGAAGGATCATCATCGCCATTATGCATGCGCGAAGAAAAAATAACCTGAAAGTTTTTTTCATTCGAATCATCGCCATATTCAAATACCGCAGTTGTGGTATCCCAATTTTTCCTTCCATCTTTCCACACATATACGCCGCCGTTAGCAACAACGCTCTTAGGATGTTTCAGTCCGCTAAACCAATGAACAGTATCAATCTGATGGCTCATCCATTGTCCCGGCATGCCCGATGAATAAGGCCAGAACAAACGGAACTCGAGATAATGTCTTGCATTGAAAGGCTCATAAGGTCGATTGAGCAAATATCTTTTCCAGTCTGTGTCTTCTTCTTTTAATTGTGGCACGAGTGAGGTCCTTCTCCATCTTCCGGGCTGGTTCACATTCCATGTAAGCTCCACCATTGAGATGTTGCCAAACTTTCCTGATTGCACATATTCTGCGGCGGCCTTATAATTATTGCCGCTTCTTCTTTGTGATCCTATCTGCACAATCTTTCCGGTTTCTTTCACAGCTTTCAATGCGGCGCGACTGTCTTCCATCGTTTCTGCAAAAGGTTTTTCCGCATATACATCGCAGCCTGCTCTCACCGCCTCAGCAGTGTGCAGCGGATGTTGAAAATCTGCTGTGCTCATAAACACCGCATCAACTGTTTTTGAATTATACATTTCTTCATTGTTGCGATAAGCAACAACATCATGCTGCATTTTTTCTTTCCATAAAGCGGAGCCCTCTTCTCTTCTTTTTTTCCATATATCAGAAACGCCGACCACATCAAAATTCAGTTCCTTGTAATGGTTCATAAAACTCGGCACATGCGAACTGCGATGCCTATCCGAAAAACCAACAACGCCAACGCGTACCCGATCATTGGCACCAATAATTTTACGATAGCTCTGTGCGCTGAAACCAAGCGCACCAAAATAAAGACCTGCGCTGCTCATAGCGCTCTTCTTAATAAATTCCCTTCGAGAATTCTTCATGTCAAGTAATTTTTTATAGAAAGAATAATTGTGTACTAAGCATTTGGTTTACTATTTAGCATCGTTGCTGCCTGTCCCGCCTCAAGCGGGATCGTACTCTTGTACTATAGTAATTCTATTGGGCGATGTCTTACAGTCGGCAAGTCGGCACGATTTCAAATCACTTCACACTTTGCTTTGTGCCGTGTAAAAATTTCCCCACGCGAACTTTTACTCTAAATAATTTTTTATACAAAAATGTTTGCATTCAATTTCGATTAAAGTTATACATTTAATGAAATTCAAAAAGTCATTTTTTTTAGTAAAGGCAATGAGCAATAAACAGGCACTATTATTAATTTTTTTTGCAATTCTTTCCATTCAAATTTCTGCGCAGCAAAAGCATGTCATTAATGTAGTGCCGCAAGCAAATCAAAAAGTAGTTGTCATCACCGACAACGGAAAACCTTTCACTCAATTTATTTTTTCTGATAGCTCCGAGAAACCTGTGCTTTATCCAATCTATGCGCCAGACGGCAATTTAATAACACGTGGTTATCCTGTTGCCCCGCGCCCCGGTGAGCCGACCGATCATCCGCACCATATTGGTTTGTGGATGAATTATGAAAAAGTGAATGGCATTGATTTTTGGAACAACTCATTTGCAATTCCTGCTGATAAGAAAAATTTATACGGCAGTATCAAAACTAACGGGATAGCACAAACGAAAAGTGGCAACGAAGGCATTCTTAAATATGATGCTGAGTGGATGAACCAATCGAAAGATATTTTTCTGAAAGAAGAAACCACTTTTATTTTTAGCGCAAACGATGATGAGAGAATAATTGACAGAATTACTACGATCACTGCACAGCAAGATGTTTCATTTATGGATGCAAAAGATGGTTTTCTTGGTTTGCGGGTTGCGCATGAACTGGAATTGCCTTCAAAAGAAGTGAGACAGTATGTGGATGATAAAGGCAACGTAACGAAAGTCGCTGCCAATAGTAGTTCAACTGTCACAGGTAATTATCTCACCAGCGAAGGCAAGCAAGGCGATAGTGCGTGGGGAACGCGGGCAACATGGTGCATGCTTTATGGAAAAATAAATAATGATACGGTCAGTGTCGCGATTATTGATCATCCGAAAAATATTGGATATCCTACGTATTGGCACGCCCGTGGTTATGGATTGTTTGCAGCAAATCCATTGGGAGAAAAAATTTTCAGCAATGGCAAGGAAGAACTCAACTTCAAATTGCAAAAAGGTAAATCAATCACATTTCGTTACCGCATCGTGATTGCATCGGGCAGATCTAAGTTATCGGTTGACAAAGTTGATAAGTTGAGTAGCGATTTCGGGAATTAGACATTTGTGCCTTCATGTTTAGTATTCATCTTTTCAATTTCTTCACATTACCATTCATCATCGCTTCCATCCTCAACTTAATAAATTTATTTTCAGGACGTCCAAAAATGCTAATTTTATCCCTTAACCTTAAATATTTAAACGATGAAACGTTCAGGAATTATAGCTTTAGTGGTAGTTGCAATTTTGGTCTTTTGGGCTATTTCTGCCCGCAATGGATTTGCTACAGCTTCCGCAGGCATTGATGGCAAATGGGGTGATGTTGAAAAAACTTACCA
>CAIYPC010000166.1 GCA_903927975.1 uncultured Bacteroidota bacterium
ATAAAAGATCAATTATTTGCACAGCAATCATATCTAAAACAAATACCGCAAGCGAAGCACTTACCACTGCGGCATTTGCCGCTTTGCCAACACTTTCAGTTCCACCTTTTGCATTGTAACCTTTATAGCAACCGATAATTCCAATAAAAAAACCAAAGAAAAAAGATTTGATGGTTGCAGGAAAAATATCAGAAAAATCAAGCCTTACTAATGCTGCTGTAAAAAAACGCTGCAGACCAATATCGCTATGAATATTCATGGCAACATAAGAACCGTAAAGACCAATTGCATCAGTGATAATAATAAGCAACGGAACCATTAATGTGGTTGCCAAAACTCTTGTTACCACTAAATATTTATATGGATTGATTGCGGAAACTTCCATCGCTTCGATCTGTTCTGTAACCCGCATTGATCCAAGCTCAGCACCGATGGCAGAACCTATTTTGCCAGCGCATATTAATGCAGTTATCACTGGACCTATTTCTCTGATAATGGAATTTGATATCATGCCTGGCAATAAAGATTCTGCGCCAAATTCAACAAGTGAAGGGCGTGATTGCAGGGTAAGCACAAGCCCAATGATGAAGCCCGTGAGGGCAACGAGTGGCAAGGATTTATAACCAATCTGAAAACACTGACGCATAAATTCTCTGACCGGATAAGGCGGTTTAAAAACTTCTTTAAAAAAACGCAGGTTGAAATAAATAAAATCTCCTGCGCCTATAAATAGTTTTTTGAAATAACCGGGCTCTTGTATTTGCTGTTCTAGTTGCTCCATTGCTGAATTATTTTTCTACTAATTATTTTTTGCTTGCGCGGCTTATTAAAAAAATAATCAACCCGATAATCGCTGCTACAATCAAAATACCTGTCCACACACCAGCTTTGAAAATGCCGCCAATCACTTCGCATGAACTAAAAACAACCGACATAAAAAAAATTGCTACGATGTTAATAATGCCTTTCATAAAAAAAATTTAAGAGTTAAATTATTCTGTTGGTTTTGATTTTATATTCTTTTCTGTGTTTGTTTCATGTTCATCTTTGGAGAGGAGAGGATTAGGTTTATCAACAGATTGGCTAGTGAAAAGATCTCTATGTGTTTTTACCAAATCAGCCATCCTATCATAAAATGTTTTGAGATCTTTTAGCTCTTCTTCTGATAAATTTTCAATACCTACTACTCTGTTGCTTGCATTTTTATTAGCCGCTATCAGTTCATTTAATTTTATCTGCATGGCTGCAGTTTCTTTGTTCTGTGATTGCTGTATCACAAATACCATTAAAAAAGTAATTACCGTAGTTCCGGTATTGATAACAAGCTGCCATGTATCGGAGTAATGAAACACGGGACCAGTCAGTGCCCAAACAATAACAGTGAGCGAAGCAATGATGAATGCAGTTGGACTACCTGTGAACCTTGCGACCCAATTAGAAAATTTGCCGAAACTTGTTGACATAGTTTTATGCGGTTCCATGCTAAACCTCCTCTTTGATTTTTTTTATTTTCTTTTTAGGAAAATTGAGAACATACTTTCCGGTGATGGGCATTGTATCCCCCAATAAAAAAGCCCATGGTGTAAGTTGTTCTATATGCTCAAAAATTACTTTCAAAATTCCTGCTAATGGTATAGCAAGAAACATTCCTGGTACGCCCCAGATTGCATTTCCGATTAATACAACCACAACAGCCATCAACGCATTCACCTTCACTTTCGATGCAACAATTTTTGGGGTGATGTAATGATTATCGAAAAACTGGATAAGCATATACGATATCAAAATTAATATGGTATAAGAAGCAGAATCTTTTGTAACTAATGCAATGATGATGGGAAGCGCTACTGAAATAATGCCACCAATTAAAGGGATTACATTTAATAAAGCACCTAGAATCCCCAATAGAATAGCATAATCAATTCCGAGTATCAAAAGCGCAATGGAATTTAAAGTTGCTATAATCAATGCCTCAATCAATAAACCGTTTAAATAACTTTGAATGATTGTTTTTGTTTGAAGCAATACTTCTTCCACTTTATCACGATGTTCTCTGTTAAATAACATCCTTATAAATTGAAGCAGCAATGGTTTATAATAAAGTATCATGAAAATATAAACCGGCACGAGGAACACGACTATCATCATCCCTGTTATTGTGAGAAGTGTTTGACCAATCACTGAATTTCCATGAGAAAGAATTTCAGTTTTTGTTTTGGTTAGCCATACATCCACTTTTTTGGGGGCAACACCAAATTTCCCGGAAACCCATTGAGCACCATTATTAATTAGCTCTGTAAATTTTGCTTCTAGTTTTGGGACTGTTGCCTGAAACATTTTTAATTGCGATGATATGAGATATATCAACCCAATGGTGAATAAAATTGCTGCAACAACTGCAATGGTAATGGCAAAAATTCTTTTGACTTTTTTCCTGACTAAAAAATTTACAATTGGATTTAGCAAAACGGCTATCAATGTTGAATACAAAAAAGGAATAATGATTTCTTGTCCAACATACATTGCATAAACAAAAAAACATGCTCCAATCATTACTAAAATGATTCTTGCATAAAAAGGAAATTTAAAAGAATTGTTGTTGTCCATTAAATTATATTTCAGCAAATTTTTTTCCTGAAGACTAAATAATAATCCTTTGAGAATTGAACTAAGATTAAAATCAGCAGGAG
>CAIYPC010000167.1 GCA_903927975.1 uncultured Bacteroidota bacterium
ATATGCCACGTTCAGTAAATGCAGTCGCTTCTAAGGCACGCAGAAAACGCATTTTAAAAGATGCAAAAGGCTTCTACGGCAAAAGGAAAAATGTTTATACCGTAGCCAAAAACGTTCTTGAGAAAGGTCTTACATATCGTTATGTAGGCCGTAAATTGAAAAAAAGAGAGTACCGCACATTATGGATTGCACGTATCAATGCAGCCGTAAGAGCAGAAGGTATTACTTACTCACAGTTTATTCATAAGCTAAGCGAAAAGGGAATTACCCTCGATAGAAAAGTGCTTGCAGATTTAGCGATGAACGAACCGGAGACCTTCAAGCAGCTCATTGATTCAGTAAAATAGTGCCTCTGCGAAAGCTTATCATATACGACCGGAAGTAATAACAATTGCTTTCGGTTTTTTTATTTTGTGGCATTCTTCAAAAAATTACATTTGTACCGCTTTTCATTTTTCACACTTAATAAAATTATCAACTGGAACAATCAATGAACAATACATACACCGATCTGGTGAAGCAGACCTTTAACTTTCCACAAGAAGATTTTACGTTACATGAGAATTATCTGGAGTTTAATGGTGTCGATATAAAAGCCCTGATCGATAAGTATGGCACACCCATGAAGCTCACTTATCTTCCCAAAATTGGTAGCCAGATAAGGAAAGCAAAGAAAATGTTTGCCAATGCCATGAAGCGCCATCGCTATGAAGGAAAATATTTTTATTGCTATTGTACAAAGAGCTCGCATTTCTCTTTTATTGTTGAGGAAGCGCTGAATCATGAGATTCATTTAGAAACTTCGTATGCTTATGATATTGACATCATCAAAAAATTATATCAAAGAAAAAAAATCAATAAAGACATTTTCATCATCTGCAATGGTTTTAAGCAAAAGCCTTACATCAGCCGTATTGCATCGCTGTTGAACACTGGTTTTAAAAATGTAATCCCGGTTCTTGATAATAAAGATGAACTGCAGCAATATAAGAAATCAGTGAAAGTGCCTTTCAAATTGGGTATTCGTGTTGCGGCGGAAGAAGAGCCCACATTTCCTTTTTATACCAGCCGCCTTGGTTTCAGACCAAGGGATGTGCTGGAATTTTATGTAGATAAAATTGAAGGGAATGAGGATCGCTTTCAATTAAAGATGCTCCATATATTTTTGAACAAAGGCATTAAGGATGATATTTATTATTGGAGCGAATTGAATAAAGTCATCAATCTTTATTGCCAGCTTAAAAAAATATGTCCTGAACTTGATTCAATCAATATCGGTGGCGGCTTTCCAATAAAGCATTCCTTGGGTTTTGAATACGATTATCAATTCATGATCAATGAAATTGTTGGAAATATTAAAAAAGCATGTAAAAAAACCAATGTGCCGATGCCAAATATTTTTACCGAATTTGGTAGCTATACTGTTGGCGAAAGCATGGCTCATATTTACAGCGTGATCGGACAAAAAATGCAGAACGACAGAGAAACATGGTATATGATCGATTCTTCTTTCATCACAACATTGCCTGATACATGGGGGATTGGTGAGAAATTTTTAATGTTGCCAATTAATAAATGGGATGTGGAATATCAGCGTGTTGTTCTTGGCGGTATCACTTGCGATAGCCACGATTATTATGATTCAGAAGAGCATATCAATGAAGTTTTTCTTCCGAAAATAAATAATGGCGAGCCACTTTATCTGGGTTTCTTTCACACAGGCGCTTATCAAGATCAGATTAGTGGTTATGGTGGAATCAAGCATTGCCTTATTCCTTCACCAAAGCATGTTATTATTGGGCATGATAAAAATGGAAAGCTTATCGATTGGGTGTATGCAAAAGAACAAACAGCACAGAGCATGCTAAAGATTTTGGGATATACTTAGGCGTTAGTTGGTCAAGAAGTTGAAGCGTTGATAGGTTGAAAAGTTGATTAAATTAAATAGGATGAAATACTTTCTATTCATATTTTTTATTTGTTTTTCTTTTGCAGCCGAAGCTCAATCTTCAGAAGATTCTGTGAAAGCTTCAGTCAATCTGCTATTTACTGAAATGAAAAATGCGGATTCTTCCTTGATTGTTTCCAGTTTTGCTGATAGTGCCATTCTTCAAACCATCGTCACTAAAGATGGAAAGCTTGAAGTGAAAAATGAAGCAGTCGCAGCTTTTGCAAGCTCCATTGGCAAATTACAAAAAGATGTTGCTGATGAAAGAATTCAATTTGATGTAATTAAAATTGACGGCGCATTAGCAATTGTTTGGGCACCGTATAAATTTTATTATAAAGGAAAATTCAGCCATTGTGGTGTTGATTCTTTTCAGATGATCCGAATAAATGGCAAATGGAAAATTCAATATTTGATTGATAC
>CAIYPC010000168.1 GCA_903927975.1 uncultured Bacteroidota bacterium
AAATTTAAAAAAATGAAAAAGACAATCATCTTCGCAGCTCTTGCAACATTTAATTATGTTAATGCACAGACCGGTTCATCTACTTATGCAGTGAATATGAAAACTGCAAAAGAAAACGCTTATGCTTATTTCTCAAAATTTGAGAATACTGATGTAACCGTCAATTCAAAAGCACTCAAAAATTTTTCAAGCCGTTATGCCAGCGCAACAAACGTGCAGTGGTCCAATCTTGAAAAAAATGGATCTGTGTGCCACTTTTATTTAAAAGGGATTTTGAACAAAGCATTTTACAATAGCGCTGGCGTTTGGACAGGCACTATAACAACCTATGAAGAGGTGCTATTGCCTGACAATATCAAAGCAATTGTTGATGCCAATTATCCAGAATATATAATCAGCCTGGTAAATGAAATTAATAAACCTCACTACCAGTCAGTATTTGTAATTGAGCTCCAAAGTTTAAAATACATAAAGGAGATAAGAATTACTCAAGATGGGGAATTGGACGTGATGCAGGAGCTTGAAAAGCAAAATCCAAAATAGTCTCATGTGGCAGCAATGATCATAATCAATACGGGGCCTTTTTCCAGAGGCCCTTTTTTCATTTAGCCCATCGGGAATATTTGCTTATTTTTGCAGCTTGATAATTTTTAAACAATGAGCCGTAAAGGAAAAGTTTTGGTGGCAATGAGCGGCGGTATCGACAGTACTGTTACTGCACTTATGCTCAATGAAGAAGGCTACGAAGTGATTGGCATCACCATGAAAACATGGGATTATGCAAGCGCAGGTCCTTCAAAAAAAGAAACAGGCTGTTGCAACCTGGATAGCTTTAATGATGCCCGAATGGCTGCTGTTCAGCATGGCTTTCCGCATTTTGTGCTTGATATACGCGAAGAGTTTGGAGACTTCGTGATCGATAATTTTGTGGAAGAATATCTTGCAGGAAGAACGCCAAACCCGTGCGTGATGTGCAACACGCATATCAAATGGCGTGCATTATTAAAGAGAGCGGATGCACTGGGTTGTGAGTACATTGCAACGGGTCATTACGGCAATATTCACCAACATGATAATGGCAGATATTATATCAGCAAAGGCGTTGATGAACTAAAGGATCAAAGCTATGTGCTGTGGGGATTGCAACAGGATTTGCTGAGCAGGACCATGTTGCCCCTTGGCAAATATCGCAAGCCAGAAATAAGAGAAATGGCAATTCAATATGGCTATCCTGAACTGGCGAAAAAAAGCGAGAGCTATGAAATTTGTTTTGTTCCTGATAATGATTATCGTGGTTTTTTGAAAAGAAAAGTGGAAGGACTGGAAGAAAAAGTTGCTGCCGGAAATTTTGTTGACAAGAACGGAAAAATTTTAGGCAATCATAAAGGCTATCCATTTTATACAATTGGTCAGCGCAAGGGGCTTGATGTAACATTTGGGAAACCTGTTTATGTGACTGCTATCAATCCGGATAACAACACGGTTGTTTTGGGCGATGAAGAGGATCTTGATGAAAACAAGATGGTCGTCGCCAAGTTAAACATGATGAAATATGACATCGTTACTCCAGGTATGGAGGCGATCACAAAAATCAGGTATAAAGATAAAGGCGGTTTAAGCAATTTATACCCTGATGGCAACTTAGTAAAAGTGGCTTTTTATGAAAAAGCAAAAGGCGTTGCGCCCGGGCAAAGTGCTGTTTTTTATGAAGGAAATGATGTGATTGGCGGAGGCATTATTCAGAGAACTTAGCAATTGGCAATTTTCAGTTGGCAACATTCCTGAATGTGCCAAATTCTTAATTGATTAGCTATAACCCCAAACTATACTAAAATAGCTCGTTTTTACGTTACCCACCGGGAAGCTCTGCTTCTCGGTTTTTTTATTTTATTATGAACTTGGCGTTCTCAATTTATCCATTTGCCTGAAATATTATCAACTGCTAAAAGCATGAAAAAAATAAACTTATTTATCCTAACTGCATCACTTTCAGCAATCATTATAGCTGGCTGCAAAAAGACAGAAGGGACTTATACGACAGATAAGTTAACCGACTATTTGGCTTTGCAATCGGGCAAAACAATTGTCTATAGAATGGATTCAACAACCTTCACCAACTTTGGCACAGTTGAAACCTTTACAAGTTATCTGGCAAAAGATGTAGTTGACACTACCATATTGGATAATTTAGGGCGACCGGCGTGGAGGGTTTTCAGATATATTACAGACACCACACAAACGCCTCAGCCTTGGGCCGATCTGGAAACTTACTTGATAACACCAACTATCGGAACCGTTGAAGTATATGAAAATAATCTCCGCTATGTGAAACTGGCTCTGCCGCTCAATAACGGTTTCTCATGGTTGGGCAACACATATATCGACACGACACCCACTAGTCAGGACGATCTTGATTTCAGTTATCTTGATGGATGGAACTATACTTACGATAGTATTGGCTCGCCTTACACAGTGCTTGAAGGAACCATTGATAGTACGCTTATTGTTCGCCAGCGGGATGAAACACAAAACGACACAACTGATATTAATCAATACAGTGAAAGAAATTATAGTGTTGAAGTTTATGCAAAAGGCATCGGCCTTATATACAAAGATTTTCTACATTGGGCTCATCAGCCTCCAAACGGCACAAATCCTGCGGGTTACAAAACTGGCTACGGCATCAGACTAAATATGATCAGCCATCAATAATTTATGTTGAAATAAAACTTGCCGCAAACATAGTATCAGCCTTCATTTCATAGCCTTTTAAAACTTCCATCTTTTCTAATTGCAAGGAAAATTTTTGCAATATAAAATCAACTATTTCTTCATTCTCTTTTTTGAAAACAGAGCAGGTTATATAAACAAGCCTTCCATTCTTTTGTAAAGAAGGAATAATATTAGCCACGATTTTCTTTTGTAGCTCACTATATTTTTCAATCTCATTTTTATTGAAGAATGATAATGATTCGGGCGTTCTGCTCCAGGTGCCGCTGCCGCTGCATGGAACATCGGCGATGATTAGTTGAAAGTTGGAAGTTGGTAGTTGGTAGTTGGTCGCAGATAGATTTGATATAAATGAACGATATTTTTTTATGCCGGCTTCTTTAAAACGTTTCTTTAGGTTTATCAAAATTGATTCGCGGATATCCGACACCGTTAGCTCAATATTGGGGTTGATATCATAAAGCATAATAGATTTGCCACCGCTTGCTGCGCAGCAATCCCAGACAGTTTTGAGTTCCGAGTTTTGAATTTTGAGTTCAAAAAAATTCCCTACTTGCTGCGAACTATAATCTTGAATAACAACTTCCTTATTAATATGGATTATCTCTTCAACTTTAGTTGAATTATTTAGCGCAATACATGAGTCATTAATTTGTTTGAACTCAATTTTTGCGTCAATTAATTTTTTCAAAACGGCTTCTTTGTTTTCCGGTCGAATGCGCAAAAATAAATTGGGCTGAATTAAAAAGGATTCGCAAAATTTTTCATAATCAATACCATCGCTCAATTCATTTCTCAATGGAAAAACATCTTGAATGGAGACTGGATAATTTATAAATGATAATTTCTCTGCTAAACCCAGATGTATATTATTATTCCAATCCGGCTTAAAATGACCTAGCAAATCATTGGATGAATGGTTACATAAAAAAAATGTAACTAAAATTTTTTCTTCAGCAGAAACATTTTTTAATGCATTCCCGATTCTAAAATAACAATAACAAAGATGGCTGATTGTTCTTCTGTCAGTCGACCCAAATTTTTTATATTGTCGAAAATAATTTTTTATGAAATGAGCGAAAGGCTCATTGCCTTTATATTGATCAAGAATTTGAATTGCCGAATTTAGATGTGAAAAATATTTCATTGATTGAAATTAAAATGCCGGAAGCGAATATGTTCCGGCAGTTAATATTTTTCTTTTTTATAAAATTATAATTCCAACAGCGCTTTCACCGGATCTTTACCAAACAAAAGCTGGGCAGGGTTTTCAAGCAATTCTTTCACCCTTACTAAAAAGCTCACTGACTCTCTTCCATCAATAATGCGATGATCATAGCTCACTGCCAAATACATCATCGGACGAATAACAACTTGTCCGTTCAATGCAATTGGGCGCTCTTCAATTTTATGCATTCCTAAAATAGCAGATTGAGGAATATTAATGATCGGTGTTGACATTAATGATCCGAACACACCACCGTTGGTAATAGTGAAAGT
>CAIYPC010000169.1 GCA_903927975.1 uncultured Bacteroidota bacterium
ATTTTGGAAAAAACCTTGATGCACTCACCATCGAAATTGAATCTGTAAATGAAGATGCATTGGAGAAATTAGAAAATGAAGGCGTGAAGATTTATCCAAAGCCATCAGCATTAAAGATCATTAAAAATAAAATTGCTCAAAAAGAATTTTATAAGAAGAACGAGATACCAACTTCTGCTTTTATCGTCACACAAAATTTAAAAGAACTGGAAGCGCAGGAAAGTTTTATTCCCGCAGTCCATAAAATTGCGATGGGCGGTTATGATGGCAAAGGAGTTCAGTTGATAAAAACAAAAGACGATTTGAGCAAAGGTTTTGATGCTCCTTCTGTTCTGGAAAAAATGGTGAACATTGATAAAGAAATTTCAGTAATCGTCGCGATTGGCCAACAAGGGGAGATTGCCATCTATCCCGCTGTGGATATGGTTTTCGATCATAACCTCAACTTGCTCGATTATCAGGTAAGTCCTGCAGATATTTTGGAAAGAACATTATGGCGTGTTGAAGCGATTGCTTCAAAGGTGGTAAAAGATTTAAAAAGCCCCGGCATTTTTGCTGTTGAAATGTTTATCGATCGACAAGGTGATGTTTTTGTGAATGAAACAGCGCCGCGTGTTCATAACAGTGGCCATCACACAATAGAAGCGAATTACAGTTCGCAGTTTGATATGCTTTGGAGAATAATTCTTGGTTATCCGTTGGGAAATACAAAACATATTATGCCCGCGGCGATAGTAAATTTAATTGGAGCAGAAGGACATAGTGGTGATGCGAATTACGAAGGATTGAATGATGTGCTGAAAATGGATAATGTCTTCGTTCACATCTACGGAAAAAAACAAACAAAGCCCGGAAGAAAAATGGGGCATGTGACTATATTGGGGAAGACAAAACAGGATCTGGTTTTTACTGCACATAAAGTAAAAAATTCAATGAAAGTGATAAGTGATAAGTTGTAAGTAGATCTTGGCAAATGGGAATCTACTTTCTAATTCCTAACTTCAATTAATAAATCAACCACGAAACTAAAATGGCAAAAGTCGGTATCATCATGGGCAGCGATAGTGATCTCCCCGTTATGCAAGCTGCTGCGGATATTTTAAAAGAATTTGAAATTGAATTTGAATTGACAGTCGTATCTGCGCACCGCACTCCGTTGCGAATGGTGGAATATGCTACAAAAGCAAAAGAGCGCGGACTGAAAGTGATTATAGCAGGAGCTGGTGGTGCTGCGCACTTGCCCGGAATGATCGCTTCCATTAGCTCATTGCCGGTAATTGGTGTACCGATAAAATCTTCTAATTCCATCGACGGATGGGATTCTATACTTTCCATTTTGCAAATGCCAAATGGGATTCCTGTTGCAACAGTTGCATTGAATGCAGCAAAAAACGCTGGCATTTTAGCAGCAACAATCATTGGAGCATTTGATGAAAATGTTGGAAAGAAAATAGCTGAATATAAACTTACGCTTGCATCTGATGTGATAAAGAAAGTTGAGAAATTAAAGAAAGCAGGGTGGGAGAATGGGTTTGATTAGTTAGATTCTGTCTGTAGTTTGTTGTTCGTGGTTTGTAGTTCTTCTGAATAGAAGTTTCGTTTTATTTCATTTTTGTGCTCCTAAAGATATTTACGTCATCGGCGTAAAGAAGAGCAAAGTGATCGCGGCTTCATTTTCACATTGAGCCATTTTCCAATTTTCACATTTTTCGCTTCTCAACTAATTGCCCCCCTTCTTCACACGCTTAGTGCTGTCTTTCTTTAACTGGTTTTTTTGCGATTGTTGTTGAAGCTTTTGTTCGTCGAGATTACCATTGTCATCGCGCAGCAAATTATCTTTTGGATAGTCGCCATCTTTCAATTTAAAATTGAAAACTTTTTCAACATGCACCCATTGTCCGTTCTGCCACTTAAAACCTTGAAAATCCCCATCAGGAATGTATGTGTCTTTTCTGGTCGGCTCTTCTGATTCAGAAACCAGATCATCAAAAACAATCATGTCCATTTCAGGATTATAATTGAATGTAGTGCTCGCCTCTTTTTTGTATTCAATGTTAAATCTCACTTGTGTTGGTTTCCTTGCTGTGTCATCTCTGAAAGAAATATAAGGACCGCCAAAAACCGGATTGCCAGCACGATCAAAAGTCAAGATCTCCATCCATTTTTTTGTGCTGCTGATGCTGTAATCATCGAAACCAAGAAGCGTATAAATTTTTTTGTCGTTAAAAGTTTTTAGAATGATGCGATAATAAATAGCCCCGATCCAATTGTTCGCTGTGCGTATAGAATCTTCAGGATGTGCTGAATAATTGGATTGATCATGAAGCGGGATCAATTTTAAAGAGCCATCCGCTGTTTTCATTTGTATAGCCCCATGCTGGAAATAAGTGTATTCATCTTTTTTTAATTGCCAAGTGAAAATGCGGAATGTAGTGTCAGGAGAATAAAGCCTTGAGATGGTTTGCAATGAATCGAAAGAATAATAAAAAGAATTTTTTACTACCAGCGTTCTCACGAGCATTTTGATAAACTGACTGTCTGCACGAAAACGATCCTCTGCATCTCTGCCCCAAACAATATTATTTGCAAACTCTTTTAATGAGTCTTCTCTTTTTACAAACTCTTTTTTTTGCGTTGCCGAAAGAATCTGCGCATCCACTTGTTGTAATGATGCAATGGAAAAGATTCCAAGCAATAAATAAAAACAAAGTTTATTAAAGGGTGCTGTCATTAGGCTGAAATTATTTACGCTAATTTACGATTAGATACGATGATTGCCTTGTAACGGAAGGATTGATATAAAATTTTATGATTTCTGCAAAGCTTTTGCAAAATCTATCAAGCTGTTAAAACTCAGGTCAATCGCGGCGTGCGGAAGTTCTAAGTCAGGACTAGTGGTCTTTAAGAACACAGTGTGCATGCCGGTATTCCTGCCAAAAAGCATATCACTCACATTATTGCCTACCATAATTGATGTAGAAAAATTGATTTGCGGAAAATCTTTTTTTGCCAGCAAAGCCATGCCGGACTGAGGTTTGCGGAGCGGGTCATCATTATCCAACGAAGTGCTATAATAAATTTTATCGATTCTTCCTTCTTCGGAAACAATTTCACCAATCATTTTTGTATGAATGTCGGTCAGGTCTTCTTCTGTCATTCTTTCTTTTCCGATGCCTCTTTGGTTGGTTACAATTATGATAGTCGAAAAAGTTTCATCAAAAATTCTCAAAGCTTCCTTTGCGCCTTCATAGAAAATGAACTCGTCATAATTTAAAACATAATCCATTTCTTTTTCGTGATTGATAACACCATCACGATCCAGGAATAATGTCCAGCTTTTATCAATTTGGTTTAAGTCAAGCATAATAAACTATAAAAATTTCTTTTTTCAACCTTTGTACCTTGTACCTTGTACCTTGTCCCTTGGTTCTTATTCCTCATCCTTCATTTCCACCTGTGCTCTTTCATAATCTGCAGGAATGCCGATATCAATAAAATACTCATCTTGCGCCACGCCGAACATGTGCCTTTCACTATAAAATTTTTCGAGATAATCTTTTTCAAAAGAAAATTTCTCAGGAAGATTTTCTTCTAAAAATTTAGCCGAATGCAAAGCATAAGCGCCGCCATTAATAAAACCGCTCTCATAATATTTCTTTTCCTGAAAATCTTTTATAGAATAATCTTTATTCAAATCTACCACGCCATATCTGTCGAAATTTTTCATCGGCTTTAATGAGAGCGTACAATCAGCGCCACACATATCGTGAAATAAACCCAGTTTATTTAATTTGATTTTGAAAAATGTATCACCATTCAATGCCAATATTGTTTTTTCAGATGCTTTTTTGCAAGCCAATTTGATAGCGCCACCTGTGCCCAAAGGTTCTTCTTCGACGGATAATAGATAATTTATGGTTGAAAATTCTTTGGCAAGAAATTCTTCAATGAATTCATGTTTATATCCAACTGCAAAAATAAATTTTTCAACTCCCTGCTTTTGAAGATATGATATAACATAGTGCAGGAACGGCTTTCCGGCAACCAGGGCCATGCATTTAGGTAAATCGGGAACTGCCGAACGAAGCCTTGTGCCAAGTCCCCCAGCTAATATAATTGCTTCTTTGAGTGCCATATTTTATTCTCCTGTTGAATTAGGAGCAAAATATTTTTCTTCTACCAACTGGCAAATGATATGTCCGATAAGTATATGAGATTCTTGAATGCGCGGTGTATCTTTTGATGGGACATTGATGAGATAATCGCTAAGATCTTTCATGTTGCCTCCTGTTTCTCCTGTGAAACCAATCGTCACGACTTTCTTATCGCGTGCTGTTTCAAAGGCAAGCGAAATATTTTTTGAATTGCCCGAAGTGGAAAGACCAATCAGCACATCGCCTTCAAATGCAATGCCTCTTATCAATCTTGAATACACAACATCAAAGCTATAATCATTGGCAACAGCTGTTAAGTAAGATGTGTTGCAATGCAAAGCTTCTGCCGGCAATGCATGTCGATCTGTATAAAATCTTCCACTGAATTCTGCGGCAAGATGTTGTGCGTCTGCAGCGCTGCCACCATTTCCGCAGAAATAAATGCGCTTGTTATTTTTCAAAGCAGCAACAATCAAATTAGAAACCTTTTCAACTGTTTCCAACAATTTTTCATCTGCTAAAACTTTGTTTTTTACTGCTATTGATTCACTGATAATATTTTTTATTTTCTCTTTCATAATGAACTTTAGAATTAGAACAACAACAAATTACCTACCATTAATATAATTTGTTTTAATAATGTCTCTTTGAATTTCAATAACCACAAACTACAAACCTCAAATCGTCCACGTCATCAATCCATGATCAACAAATTGATATTGCTTGCAATGGCCGCCAAAATTATTCAATGCCTCCATTACTTTATGCTTTGAATTTCCTGGGCAATAAAAAATCATAAAGCCACCACCACCAGCACCTGAAATCTTTCCACCTGTTGCGCCGGATTTTTTTGCAGTTTCATAAATCTCTTCCATCAACGTATTTGATATGCCTTCGGCCATTTGCCTTTTTTGCTGAAACCCGAAATCAAGCACTTCTCCAATTTCATTCAATCTTCCTTTTAGCAAAGCTTCTTTCATCAACTGTGCCTGATGTTTCAACTGATGCATTGCTTCAATTGATTTTTCTTTTTTCTCCGTCACATTGCGACTTTGCTTTTCAATAATCTTCGCAGATTCCCGACTGGTAGCAGTATAATACAACAACAAATTATTTTCAAGCTCAAATAAATATTTTTGTTTTATCCGAAGTGGATTTACGATTACTTTATTATCTCCATAAAATTCCATGAAATTCACGCCACCAAACGTTGCCGCATATTGATCTTGTTTGCCGCCGGCCATTTTTAAATCTTGTCTTTCTATTTCATAAGCAAGATGAGCGATATCATATTCTCCCAATGGCAACTTCAACATTTCAGTGAATGCGCCGATGATTGCTACTACTAAAGTCGAGGAAGTGCCAAGACCAGAACCAGCAGGAGCATCTACAAAAGTTGATAATCTAAAACCTCCTAACGGTAATGAATACTCTTTTTGAATGCGGTTATAAACGCCTTTTAATAAATCGAGCTTTCCATCAATCGGAAGCTGCTTGCTCCATTCAAAACGCTGCTCTTCTTTTCTATCGATGGCTTCAAGTATAATCGCGTTTTCGGGTATTGGTTCAATATTAGCTGAGGCAAAGAGGGATACCGTTGCATTTAAGATTGCGCCACCATATAGTTCGCTGTACGGGCTAACATCGGTTCCACCGCCGGCAAGGCCAATGCGCAATGGCGCTTTACTTCTGTATATCATCTGCTAACTGCGTGATTGTTTTTACAAGATTTTGCCAAGAATATTTTTCTTTCTCCATGCGAAGATGAGGAATAAAATAATTCTCGCCTAATTCGTAAAAGCGAAGGATTGCATCGGCAATGGATGTTGGATCAGGCTCTGCAACCAATCCTGATTTTTCATGCGGTACTAAATTCGGCAAGCCGCCAACATTCGAAACAATCATCGGCTTTTCGAAATGATAGGCGAGGGGAGTAACTCCACTTTGCGTCGCATTGCGATATGGCTGAACAACGGCATCTGCAGCGCATAAATAATATTTCACTTCGCTATCTGAAATGAAATTCGTTTTTAAGATAAGCGAGCTGTTGATATTTAATTTTTCAATCTGTTCTTTGTATGGTTTTTCATCTTCATAAAATTCACCAGCAACAAGCAATTTAATTTTGGCTGATTGAATTCTTTTATCTGCCATTGCCTCCAGCAAAATATCAAGCCCTTTATATTTTCTGATGAAGCCAAAAAACAAAATAATTTTTTCATCATTATCTAACCCAAAAAAATTTCTTGCTTCAGCTTTTGAAATAATTTCTCCAAAATTATCATACAAAGGGTGAAGCACCTGCATGGCAGGTTTTGTTTGCTCAAACTTTCTTAAATCGTTCATCACTTTTTCACTCATAGTGATGAAAGCATCGCAGCTTTTTAAAAAATATTTGGTGAATGGAATATCGCCCGGACGTTTTTCATGCGGCAAAATATTATCCGTGATAGCGATGATTTTTGTGTGATTATTTTTTTTTACTGCTCTTAATATTTTCCCTAATGCGGGTCCCATGAAGGGCAGCCAATATCGAACGACAATAATATCAGGTTTTATTTTTTTTAATTCATTGCCGACCTGAATCCAGCTTAATGGATTAACAGAATTTATCTTAGAAAATATTTTTAGGTTTTTTGGTGCAGGCTCTGATGAATATTGAGTGGTGCCTGGAAAAAGAAACGATGGATATTGCAATGAGAAAGAATAAATGGAACAATCATCTCCATGATCCAAAAATTCTTTCGCCAATCTTTGGTTGAAAGTTGCAAGTCCGCCACGAAGCGGATGCGCAGGACCGATGATGATGACATTTTTATTCAAATGTTAGTAATGTGAAAATATGAAAATTTCTCAATGTGAAAATGCATCTAGATAAAAATCCAACCATTTTAAAATTGAGCTATTGAGTAATTTTCTAATTAATCGATCCCAACTTTCTTTTCAATCAGATAGCTGTTTTTGTTCGGGGCGTTGCGAGAAATAAGTTCAGCAATAAAACCTGCCAGGAACAATTGGCTCCCGATAATCATGGTCGTTAGTGCTATATAAAAAGGCGGCCTGTTGCTCAAGCCAATATCTGGATGCACTAATCTTTCTATAATGAGATAGATGCTAAGCGCGGAACCAAGCAAGAAAAAAAGTGCGCCCCAAGTGCCGAATAAATGCATTGGTCTTTTTCCATATTTTCCGACGAACAAAATAGAAGCAAGATCCAAGCCACCGGTTATTAATCGGCCAGTCCCAAATTTTGATGTACCATATTTTCGCGCATTGTGTACTACCACTTTCTCACCAATCTTTTTGAAACCCGACCATTTTGCGATCAGTGGAATATAGCGATGCATCTCTCCATACACTTCAATACTCTTCACTACTTTTAAACGATATGATTTAAGGCCGCAATTAAAATCGTGCAGTTTTATTTTGGAGACTTTGGATGTAACCCAATTGAAAAATTTTGAAGGAAGTGTTTTTGAGAGTGGATCATGGCGCACTTTTTTCCATCCGCTTACAATATCATAATTGTCTTCAATGATCATGCGTCGCAGTTCAGGGATTTCATCAGGACTATCTTGCATGTCTGCATCCATCGTGATTACCACATCGCCATGTGCGGCTTTGAAACCTTCATTCAGTGCGGCAGATTTTCCATAATTGCGCTGAAATTTTATTGCCTTCACATTTGCATCTGAAGAACGAAGTTTTTCAATTACGCTCCATGAATTATCTGTGCTGCCATCATCAATGAAAATGATTTCATAAGAAAGATGATTTGCATTCACAACACGCACGATCCATGCGCACAATTCGGGCAACGATTCATCTTCATTAAAAACTGGGACTATGAGTGATACATCCATCGAATATTAACTATTATGGTTGAGTTGGTTCAAAAAGATCTTTATTCTTTTTAAGAATTGCAGCATATATGAGACCGAAAATACTGTCAATAACAATCCACATCCCAAGTCCTTCCAGAAGTTTTACTGGAGTAAGTTGATCATTCGCATCTTTAAAACCTTGCATTTGTTTATCAATTTGCTCTTCTGAGGTTCCAGCTTTTTCAAGAAGGGTTCTAGTTGCCACTTTTAAATTGTCAAAAAAGGAAGGGTCGATAAACTTTAAATAGACAAAATTAAATAGAACATAAACAATTTCTGTTATTACAATCGCAACAAAAATCGTTTGAAAAATTTCTTTAAAACTTGCAAAGCCGCCTAATTCTTTCCTTCTTGCTATTCCTGCAAATAAATACATCGCTAATATTATCAAATAACAACAGATTGCAAATATGCCGAATGATACTGGACTGCTTCCAAAGAAATTATATCGCACAAACAACAGTATTGCATAAATCAAGCCTGTGATGAAGCCAAATTTGATTCCTGTTGAAAATTGAGATGACGCTTGCATATAAAGTTGTTTTGGGTTGAAGAATCAATTATTAAAAAATGTTTTTTCTTTGTTGATCACGCCAATCACTTTTCCTTTCAATTTTTTTC
>CAIYPC010000170.1 GCA_903927975.1 uncultured Bacteroidota bacterium
AGATCAGATTGCTTCGTGCCTCGCAATGACGTGCAGCTCTCTAACTAAATCCAATGACCTTCATTCTATAACTTTTATTTCTTATCCCGTTCAATCCTATTTATACAATTCATCAGCGCACGGAAATTGTGATAAGATCCTTTCCAGATTTGTGCTTTCAAAGCTGTTTTTCTTTTAGGTTCTTTATCCAATCCTTCATCATACCAATCACCATGCTCGTGATCTATTAAATAAGTTTGAACATATTCCCACTCTTTGGTGAAGTGCTTATAATATTCCATCGGATCATTCGGATATTCATCAGACAACAACAAGAATGTGTTCAATGCTTCTGCCTGCGCCCACCAATTTTTACTCTCGAGAGTAATCGTAATTCCCGGCTTATCTTTAAAATAATATCCTTCATCATAGAAACCACCAAGTGCTGCGTCCCATCCATTTTTTAATGCGTGATCAACCATTCGTTTTCCAACTGCCATAGTAACTACATCATTTTTATTTCCCAATGCTTCGCTTGCTTCGAGCATGAGATATGCAGTCTCCACATCGTGGCCAAAAGAAACATGATCGATGTAATGATTCTTCTTTACCACCGCTTCTGAAGAATCGCGATAAGAAATCGGTTTCCATTCAGGCGTAAAATATAATTGCAGATATCCTTTCGGCGTAACAATTTTATCGCGAATGAGCAACAGCATTTCCTGCAATCTTTCTCTCACCAGCGGATCTGGCCACACATGATACAGCTCAGTAAATGCTTCCAACAAATGAATTGAGCTGTTTTGATCTTTATATCCTAAATCATCAGTACTTAAAATATTTGATGTTCTTAGAATCGGCGTTCCGTCGCGTTGCAGATACTGATAATAACCTTTATACTTGGGATCATGACTGTGCTTTTCAAGCCACATAAATTCTTTTTTTGCAAGATTGAGCGCAGCAGTATCACCGGAACATTCATAATATGCAGCAAGCGCATAAATGCCAAAGCCATTTCCATAAGCTTGTTTGATCATCGTCTTTGGCTCGCCTTGTCTGGTAACAAGATTATAAAAACCGCCATATTCTTTATCCCACATTTTATCGCGCAGAAAATAAAAACCATGGCGCGACATGCTGATGTATGATGTGTCTTTATAAAACATCGCAGCTTTTGCAGTCGACCATGTATGTCTCGCTTGCGTAACAATCATTTTATCTTGATTGCCCACTGGCTGAAAATCGAATGAGAATGTGCTGAGATAGCCGCCATACAATGTATCAATATCACGCGGATAATATTTATCGATCAATTCTTCTTTGGCAGCGTATTTCATTTGCTGTTCGATGCTGTCTTTGTTTGTTATTTGCGCAAATGATATAGAAGAAAATAAAATGGCGGATGACAAAAAAAATATTTTCATTATAAGTGTTGTTGATGTTCAGTTTAAAAAAATGAACCGTGATTTATTTTTTATTCAGCAAATGATCTGCGGCGAGCACTAAAAATAAATAATCAGTTGTTCCTCCGCCAAGCACATACTCACCTTGTTGCCACAAAAATGGAAATGGCAGAAGCTCTGGAAAATCAGGACGGATAAGTGCTGTGCCGGAGCTAACACCGCCGGGAATATACGACCAGTCTGCACGATTGAAACCATAAGCAGGGATCATAGAATGCGCACCAACACCGGAAGTAAACGATGCAGTATTATCTCCCGGATGACAACCAAGAATAAAATTTAAAGCATCAAGCATGTATTCATCTGAAACAATATTTGGAAATCCTGTGTGCAAAAAATATTGTTTGTACCCAAAATGCTGAATGTCCCAACCTGCGCCCCAGATGTTAGGAAGATAAGGCATTCCATAAGGCGTTCTTTTACCTTGCGACTGAATAGTATCGTATAATGTTTTCACAGAGGACGTAATCGTTGAAGTGAAACCAGCATCATTGATCATCGGAAGCACACGGCCCAACATCCATCCAGTATAATTAATTCCTTTTGCAATTTCATCTTTATGATTGATCAAAAAATCTGCATATTTTTTTTCTTTTGTAGTGATGTATAATTCTGTTGCAAGTGCAACACGTTGCATCGGATTTTTTTCTTTCGTTTCATCCCAAATTTGTTGCGCTATTTGCAAACATGCAGTGGCGAGCGTATCATTAAATCCTTTCATCACCCGATTTGCGGCAGCAAGTACTGATGCAACTTCAAGCGATCTTGCGGGATTATCTTCTGTGAAAACCCATCTGTCATCAGGAGAATTTGGCAAGCCAACTGCAGGTGCTGCTCCATTTGATTTCACATCATTATAAAATTTATTGTCAGTGATGTTTGCAGGATCGCCGAGCACTGTATATTGTCTTAATGTTGGTTCAATAATACCGCGATAAAATCTACCCATACTTTGGTAACCACCAATAATGGAAAGCAAGCCATGTTCAATTTGTTGCAGCACATCGGGCTTGCCATCAGGTTCTTGAATTTCTACAACATGTGTTTGTTGATTGATGGTTGTGTTATCATACTTAGTCCCGAAGGCTTCATAAGCAAGCGTGAGACCATAAACAGTTTCCGACTGTGATTCCACTCTCAGATCAAAATCTCCTGCATCATGCCATGCGCCACGGTTAAGACCCGGAACTGTTTCACCAGATTTATATTTTGTGAGCGTTGATGATCCTTGTATATATCCATCAAAATGATTTGAGTCGATAGGCGCCATTCGCGCATCATCCATGTGACAGAAGCCATGCCATACGCGATATTTATCATTCACCCGCATGTGACACATCTGCACCGGCAAAAAATATTCTAATGTTGGCTGCCACACGTTGCGCGAATAAATACTGTCGCTGATCTGAAAAGCATTCGTGCTGCTGTTGCCATATTTCACAATATATATTCCCGGCTTTTTTATTTGTGTGAAATCAAATTGCAGATAATGATAACGCAAAAAATTTCCCCAATCTTTTGGTATTGATTGCAAAATAGTTTCAGGATTTCCATTTTCATTGATGCGCACAAGCGATGTATTTGATCGCTTTGCATCTTTTGCATCAAGCTCAATCACTGCAACTTTTTTTTGATTGGGATGATAACCAACTTGTGACACTTGTACAACTGGTGATGATTGCCAACCTTCAATTGCATGTGGTGTGATCAACCATTCAATCGCATTTTTTGTTGCGCCTTTTTGCACGAGTGATCGAACCACAAACCAACCATTATTATATTTGCCCCTTCCATCAATCAATTGAAGTTTGTTACCTTTTAAGTTTTCAATCGTCATTCTTTGTTGATCACTTTCTGGAGCAATCACCAATTTATTTCCTGAAGCCATCGGCATAATTTGTGTTGCTCCATCAGCATCAATATAATTTGGCCCATTGGCTTGTTGTGCGAAGATGCCAGATTGATCATCCATATAATAAGGCTTGCCAAAAAGTGAGCCCGGATACAATTCAAAATTGAAACCAACTTTACCGATCCATTGATCAGGAAGTGCGCTATCCAAATCAACGATAATCTTGAAACCCTTGCCAGCAGGCTCTATGCGGGTGGTATAACTAAAATGCAAATCAGGATAGATAACAGGGTTGAATCCTTTTCGATCGATCGCTTCGTTGGGATATTCCATGTGAACGCTCACGCTTTCTCTTGCTTTGTCAACCATGCGCTTGCCAACTTTTGGCATGGGCTGCCATTGCCCCGGCGTTGGCTCCAGACGTATATCACCATTCGCTGCAACACGCTGTCCATTCTGAATAATACTTACGCCGCCCTGATGACCTTCGGGATAAAAATCATGTGCGAGCATCACATTCACACCTTGATATTCCAGATACTCCAAATTATTGAGATGCATTTTCTGCGATTGCGCCTGCAATTGAATCGAGATTAATATAAGCGGAAGAATAATTTTCTGCAGCATAACCAGTAATGATTTTTTCAAAATAACTTTTGTGCTAAATGTA
Organism: uncultured Bacteroidota bacterium; assembly: GCA_903927975.1. Lineage (GTDB taxonomy): Bacteria > Bacteroidota > Bacteroidia > Chitinophagales > Chitinophagaceae > Puia. Next base: position 3,965 of record CAIYPC010000170.1, read on the forward strand.
ATTAATTAGCAGCAGGGGCACAGAATGAATAACTCATTTTGAAAAGGATTGGATAATAATATATCAGTATAATCAATAAAAATATTTCAGAGTTTTCGAGACAGATCTCTATTGATGATAATAGATAGATACCATACGTCAATTAGTTTGTTCTATAATTGCTGTGAAAAAAATGACGCTTTAACTATTTCGTTTACTATTCGGTCATTAATGTTGTATAGCTTTCACTTTCTACATCAAATTTCACTGTTCCATTTACTACATTAAGGACTGCACCTTCTTTCATATTTAGTTCTTTGCTTGTTGTGAACATGCGCAATTTTTTTACTGATGAAGGCAGTCCTGTAAGTGTTGCAGTTCTTGTTGCTCCATTGTTCACTACATGAATTGCATAAGCGCTTTTATTTTTATCGCCTTGTGCTGCACATGAAATATTTTTCGCGTCTGTTTGAATAGACATCGCATACAAATCTTTTGGAACAGATGCCAATTGTTTCAAATTCCAAAAGCGTTGTCCTGGATGCAATGGCTCGTTATTGCCAAATATTCCACCACCGATGAGCGGTGAATAATCTGAAGTAAGCTGCCATTGCAGAATAGTTAAAGGCTGACAGATTGATAATAATCTGGTGTACAGATTTATTTCTTTCAGCGCATAAGTTTGCTGTTGAAAAATGTCAGGATAGTTCCACGCAGCAGCATCAATACTTCCTTCACCAACTATAAGGGGCAGGTTCATTTCTTTTGCAGCATCTGCCCATTTTTGCAAAGTCTTCGTCTCCCATCCACGCCAGGAATGAAAAGAGATCGCGCCAATATACTCATGTGTCGCCGCATCTTTCATGGCAGGATAAATGAATTCGTAAGTGTTCGCATCAGAATTATCTCCTAACAACATTTTTGTTTTTAATCCACGTGATTTAAAATATGCGCCCAATCCTTTTATGAGTGCTGCATGTTCCTCACCAGTTTGGCGGATGTTGATGCCGAGATCAGATTCATTAAAAGAAAACATATTTATTTCAACGCCATATTCATCTCTGAGATAAACAATATAATCAGCGATTGATTTATATATTGCCTGCAGGCTATCAACATTCAATGGATTGCCCCAAACCCCATTGGCACGTGGCCTGCGACTGAAATCTCCTGTCACAGCCCATCTAGGTCCAAACCATGCAGTAAGAATAACGGGCATGCCTATCTTATATAAACGTTGCGCCATTTCCATGGATGCTTTCACATGCGGATGCAGCTTGCCAGCTTTTGCAGAATCAATCGGGTTGCTATCTTTAACCGGCTGCCATAAAAACCAAGGCATCTCCACTCTTCCCCATGCAACGCGCATATTGCTGAGACAATAATCTATTATCTGCGGATCGTTTTTGGGGTTTTGCAATCGGAAGTTGCCGCCAAAACCCGCAAACACCGCGCCTTCATCATTGGTATTTAGTTTTAGAACGATTGGTTTTTTGTCAACTGTTCCATTTGCCTTGATCGCAAAATTTGTTTGCGCAGTTTCACCATTGATTATGTTGCCTTGCTGAAGAGGAATGTAGAGGCGAATATTATTCCCATCTTTATCGCTTGTCTTTTTTATAATAATTTTTGTTACACTATCAAAAATCAATTCAACATCTTGTTGCAAGCCTGTAAATTTTATGCTTCTTGCACTCGCATCAATATTTTTATCAAGTTTATTAATAGCATATTTCTCATCTGATTTTTTGTTAGACGCTGTAGCTGTAATTACAATATCCCCATTCGCATAAACTTCGTTCGGCAACAAAAGACTAAAAAATAATTCTGAAGAATCTGTATCTTTTTTTGAAGTGAATTTCACATTCACTTTCGCAGATTGATCTTTAATATTTTCATCAACAATCTGAGAGAAATAAAAACTGTCGATGCGCGTGTCAACTATTTGTTTAGTACCATCACGCTTGTATTTGGGGCGTTGGCGCTCCAATGCTGTTGCCATAATCCGAGACCAATCTTTGTTCACTACTTGCAAACTGCTCTCAAATTCAATAAGCTGCCCATCTATACGAATGCCTTTGATATTTCCCCATGCCTCTACTTCAGTTTGGCTAAATGCGTGCTGAATAGAAAAAACCATTACTGCACTTACCAAAAAAAAGCCTTCGACATTTTTAAGAAAGGAAAAATTATTTTTC
>CAIYPC010000171.1 GCA_903927975.1 uncultured Bacteroidota bacterium
ACACAAGAACTTAATTAGCCGGGTTGAGGTAATCGATGCGAACATAGTTTTGTAATTGCTGCGAAATTAATTGCAGAAGCAGATTTATAGAAAGAAATGAATCACGTTAACCGATCATTACCAGATCTTTACAATTCATTTACAAATCGTGGTCAATTTGATCAGTTAAAATATTTTTCACCGATTCTTTTGGCTCATTCAAACTCCAATGTTCAAATTTTGGATTTTAAACGCATGACGATTTAAACTATTATTAGGAAACGAGCCTCTATTAATCATCCCAAACCAACTAAGTTTGCAAATATTCGCGGAACAATTTGCACATGAAAATCACAAGAAATCTATCTGTTTTTTTAATACTCTTTATCACATCCATTAACCTGATCACTGGTTATGGCTGTGCCAATATCGTTCCGCCAAGCGGCGGTCCGAGAGATTCATTGCCTCCGGTATTAGTGAATTCTTCGCCTCGTGATTCAACGACAAATTTCAATCTCAACAACAAAACCATTGTTTTCACTTTCGATGAATTCGTGAACCTTGACAAGGTGCAGCAAAATCTTATTATATCTCCCACGCCAAAATTAAATCCGCTGGTGGATTCCAAACTTAGGACTGTTACTATCAAAATAAAAGATACACTTCAACCAAACACAACTTATATTTTCGATTTTGGCAATGCAATAAGAGATGTAAATGAAGGTAATATCTTAAGAAATTTCAGCTATGTGTTCAGTACCGGCCGCCGGCTCGATTCACTTACGCTTAGTGGAACTGTGATTATTGCAGAAACAGGAAAGGTTGACAGCTCATTGATTATGATGCTTCATCAAAATTTGGATGATTCTGCAGTTATTAAAGACAGACCGAGATATGTTGCACGCGTTGATACTTTGGGCAGGTTCACTTTTCATTTTCTTGCGCCCGGAACATATAATTTATTTGCATTGAAAGATGAGGGCGGCACAAGAAAATATTTATCGAAAAGTGAACTGTTTGCATTTTATGATAAGCCAATAGTTATTCAGCAAATCAATCAGCCTGTTACTTTATTTGCCTATAGCGAAAAAGAAGAAGTGAAAAAACCAGCGGCGAAAGCAGCAGCCACTGCAAAAAAAGAAGAGAAGGAAGAAAAACAAAAACGTCTTGTTGTAGAAACCAATCTTGCAAACGGGCAGTTAGATCTTCTGGGAAATCTAGAGATTAAATTTCCAGTAAGATTAAAAACATTTGATTCTACTAAAGTTCATTTTAAAAACGGGAAGTTTGAAGATATGACCGCATATCAAATGATAAGGGACACAAGCGGTAGAAAAATATTTTTTTCTACCAAATGGATCCCTGATTCTGCCTATCATCTGATTTTGGAAAAAGATTTTGCTGAAGATTCATTAGGCAAAAAACTATTGAAGACTGATACGATAAACATTCGCACAAAAAAAGAATCTGATTATGGAGAAGTAAAATTGCGTTTTAAAAACCTTGATATAACAAAAAATCCCGTATTGCAGTTTGTTCAAAACAAGGATGTGAAATTTTCTTTCCCGCTCACTTCAACGCAGTTTATAAAAAAGCTTTTTGTTCCGGGTGACTACGACTTGCGCATTTTATATGATGACAATCAAAATGGTATTTGGGATCCTGGAGATTTTTTTGGGAAGCATATACAACCTGAAAAAGCGCAGCCAATCATTATTCCAATGAGGAACAAAAAAAGAATTTTTTCGGTGAAAGCCAATTGGGAAAATGACTTCGATTTCATATTGTAATGTCTCACTAAATTAAGAATGCTGCGTATCTTTATGCCATGCAATTCTCTTCTTCACTTTTAGAAAATGCGGTCAATGAATTTGCGAAGCTTCCGGGCATCGGAAAAAAAACTGCATTGCGGTTGGTTCTTCATTTGCTGAAACAAGAAGCATCATCAGTGCAGGGATTTGGAGAAACGATTGTGAAGATGCGCGATGAAATTAAATTTTGTCAGCGCTGCTATAATGTGGCTGATGCTGATATATGTTCTATTTGCGCCAACTCAATGCGCAAGCAGGAAATAATTTGTGTGGTTGAAAATATCCGTGATGTGATCGCAATTGAAAGTACGCAACAATACAATGGCATTTATCATGTGCTTGGCGGGATTATTTCACCACTCGATGGGGTTGGTCCCGACCAATTAAATATCGATCCCCTCATTAACAGAATTCAAAAAGAAGAAATACAGGAAATCATTTTTGCTTTGAGCCCAAACATTCAAGGCGACACCACTATTTATTATATCCAGAAAAAATTAAAAGCAGCACCCATAAAAATAACAACCATTGCAAGGGGAATTGCTTTTGGCGGCGAGCTTGAATATGCTGATGAAATGACGCTTGCGCGTTCAATCACCAATCGAATGCCGGTTGAAAATTATATGTCGAAATAATGCAGGTACTTCATATATCGGGAGCAATGTCGTGGCGTGGTGGCGAACAGCAACTCGTGAACCTCTATGATGCTTTAGAAAAACTTGGCATTAAGCAAGCTGTATACTGTCCAAAAAAATCTGCATTGGCTGATTATTGCATTGCCAATAATCTACCTCATTATACTTTCACAAAAACAGGAGGTTTTAATTTTATTGCTGCCATTCAGCTTAAAGAAATTTTAAAAAAGAATCTTGACTTTAGTCTATTGCACTTGCACGATTCTGATGCGCACACACTGGGATATCTCGCATTTTTATTTGGCGCAAAAATCCCCATGATGCTAAGCAGAAAAGTTGTGTTCAAAATAAAATCTTCCTTCTTCACAAAAAGAAAATACAATGCTGATTGTATCAAGAAAATTATTTGTGTTTCTGAAGCTGTAAAAAAAATAGTTGAGCAAGCAGTTGAAGATAAATCCAAATTAACGGTTGTATATGAAGGCGTGAAGCCACCTAAAGAAATTGATTCAGATAAATTTTCATTGCCATCAATTGTTGAAGAAAAACAATTTGATTTTTTAGCGGGCTATGTTGCGGCGTTAACCTCAGAAAAAGATCATGAGACTTTTTTGCAGACAGCAAACTTGCTGATCAAAAAAGGATTAAAAATTGGTTTTATCATTTCAGGATCGGGCAAAGAAGAAAATAAAATTTCATCAAGAATAAAAGAGCTTGGGCTTTCTGAAAATGTGTTCATGATTGGATTTTGTGTGAACGTTCCGTCATTAATGAAGAAGCTTGATGTTTTATTATTTACTAGTCTTATGGAAGGTTTCCCAATAACAATATTAGAATCTTTTTTTGCGAAGCTTCCTGTTGTTGCTACCAATGCTGGTGGCATTCCGGAAATGGTAAAGAATGAAAAAACAGGTTTCATTTCAGGAACTGGTGATGCAAAACAGTTGAGTATTCATGTTGAAAAAATATTGCTCGATAAAGAATTGCGGGATAATATTATTGAAAATGCATTCAGCTTTGCACAGCAATTTACTTATGATAAGATGGCAAAAAATGTGCTGAAGGTTTATGATGAAATATTAAAATAAAAAGGCTTTCCTTTAATAAGCATCAATCAATTCATACAAATTAAAATTCCCTTCTTCTAAATGTTGTTTAATCTTCTCCATCAATTCTTTTTTATTAACTGACTGCATTCGTTTATTTATAATGAGCTGATATGCTTTTTCAACAAGCAACAAAATTTTTCGATCATCGCTTTCTTTCAATTGTTGTTCATGAACTACATTCATCAATTCTTTCGCGCCTTGCTTTTGCGAAGCGATTGTTTTTATCACCGGAATATTTTTTTCTTCATTTTGGTTTCCCGGTTTTATTAAATGTTGCAGGTTTCTTGCAAAAAGATCTGCATCTGGTCGATCACACTTGTTCACCACAAAAATATCTGCAATTTCCATCAGCCCAGCTTTCATTGTTTGAATTTCATCGCCAGCTTCGGGTACCAGTACCACGATTGTGGTATCTGCAAGTCCTGCAATTTCTACTTCACTTTGCCCAACGCCAACAGTTTCTATTATCACATAATCAAAATTTGCAGCTTTTAGCAGATCGGTAATTTCAATCACCTGTGGGTCAAGGCCGCCAAGCGAACCGCGTGTTGCCATCGAGCGAATAAAAACATTAGGATGGTTATACCAATCGCTCATTCTTATCCTATCGCCCAACAATGCTCCGAAATGAAATGGCGAAGAAGGATCAATGCATAGCACAGCGATTTTTTTTCCATCATTGATCAATTCCCCGATCAACAAATCAGTCAAGGTGCTTTTGCCTGCGCCGGGTGGACCCGTGATACCAATTACATGAACATTTTCTTTTGGCTTTAGCAATTTCAAAAAAAATTCATGCCCTTCTGTTTTATTTTCTATTAATGAAATGGATCGAGCAAGCGCTCTCCAATTATTTTGTTGAAGCGATTGCAATAATAATTGCCAGTTTATATTTTCATTAGAAGAAATATCCATTGCTGTTCAAATGTAATTCAAAAATAACCTCATCTCAACATCGGTATAAATACATATTTTCTACATGTTCCATAAAATCAATTTTTATTAATCTATTTAATATTTTTGCAGCTCATGACGAATTTCATTCCCATATTTCCATTGAGCATTGTGGTTTATCCTGGTGAAAGCCTCAACCTCCACATATTTGAACCTCGCTATAAGCAGCTCATCAATGAATGTTATAAAGAAGCGAAGCCATTTGGCATTCCTCCAATAGTAAATAATGAAGTGCAGGAAATGGGCACGCTTGTGAATGTGATGGAGATTGTGAACGTTCAGGAGAATGGCGAAATGGATATAAAAACAAAAGGTGCAGGTGTGTTCCGCATTCTTGAATTAATAAAATCAGTACCCGATAAATTGTATAGCGGTGCCATTGTAAATCATCCTGCGAATTTGATGACTACTGGAAAAAAAGCTTTGATGATAAAAGTTGTGAACGCGATAAGAGAATTGCACAAGCTATTGAAAATAAATAAAGATTTCAACAAGCCCGATGAAGAATTAACTGCTTATGATTTAGCGCACCACGCTGGGCTTTCGTTAGAAGATGAATATGAATTGCTGAAATTGCTTCGCGAAGAACAAAGACAGGAATTTCTGAAACGCCATCTCGCGAAGGTTTTGCCAGTGATTGCACAAATGGAAACATTAAAAGACCGTGTGAAACTGAATGGACATTTCAAAAACTTATCTTCGTTCCGGTTTGAAGATTGATGAACTTTATCTTCCTTCTCTACAAAATTATTTTACTCAATGCCTACAACTTTATGTTTTGATTTTGGTAACACGCGACTTAAATGCGCCGTGTTTTCGGGCAAAGAATTTTTAAAGGAAATTGTGTTGGACAATGATGATGAAAGGACAATCGAAAATCTGATAGAAATTTATAAACCAGAAAAATCAATTCTGTCATCAGTTGTAAATCATAATCCTGCAATAGAAAACATTTTAAAAAAATCTACACACTTTCACAAGCTCGATCATCAATCAAAATTTCCAATAACAACACCTGTTGGAAAGCCCGACACGATTGGCGCAGACAGGCTCGCGCTTGTTGTGGCAGCAGTAAGTCTTTTTCCCGGAAAAAATAATCTGGTGATTGGCCTTGGTTCTGCCATCACTTATAACTTCATTAATAAGCACAATGAATTTTTAGGTGGTGGCATTTCGCCGGGCATGGAAATGAGGTTTAAATCGCTGCATGAATTCACGGCAAAATTACCACTAATTAAAGCTGATTGGAATTTTCCATTGGTTGGATATGACACAAGAACAAATATTTTGAGCGGCGTTATTATCGGTATGGCAAAAGAAATTGACGGAACCATTGATGCTTATATTGAAAAGTACCACAACTTTAACGTGCTTTTAAGCGGCGGCGATGCTTCATATTTCACACGCTACATCAAAAACAAGATATTTGCAGACCCATATCTAATCTACAAAGGTTTATATGCCATCAGCGAGTTCAATCAATAAAAAAATCAGAAAAAATCATTGATGCCAAAGCGAAGAAGAAAATATTTTTGGTTGATGACATTTCTTTCTCCGCTTTATTTTTTTGCGAGCAGTTGCGTGAACAATCCAAAAGATATTCCATTCACTGGCAAAAAACTCACCAGCGTTGAAGAAGGCAAACAAATTGAAAGTTACTATAGTGCTGATGCAAAAGTGAAAGCAAAGCTTACTGCCCCTTATATGCTCAGGCACATCACTGATTCAACTTATATCGAGTTCCCGAAAAGTTTACACGTTGATTTTTATAACGACACGATGAAGATTGAAAGCAAGATGGATGCGCTCTATGGAAAATATCGCGAGTTTGAGCACAAAGTTTTTTTGCGCGATAGTGTTGTTGTAAGAAATATTTTAAAAGGTGATACACTTCATTGCGATGAACTTTGGTGGGACCAGAACACACAAAAATTTTATACCGATAAAAAAGTACGCATCAACACCAAAGACAAGATTCTTTATGGAACTGGTTTGGAAGCAGCACAAAATTTTAGTTGGTATATTATTAAACAAGGAACCGGACTTTTAATGACCCCGGAAAATGGACTGCCAAAGTAGGCGGTCGATGATGGATGGTTGTTGGTCGAGTGAACTTTGGGATGTTACACTTTTTCGTTCAAAATCTTATAAACAGCTCCGATCTGAAGTCGACCATCAATCATCTAACAACGAACATCTCGCACCAACCCACCAACGCCCATCTCTCTACTTCTTCTCCGGTGAATTATCTTTCCAGCGCCACAAATGAATGCACGCATAAGTTCTGTATGGGCTCCATTTTTGAGAGATGCGAAGTAAATTTCCTCTTAATTCCTTTTTATCAGTTTTATCAAGATTATATAATTTGATCATTGCGTTTTGAACGCCAAGATCATCAATGGCAAAAACATCTTCGCGACCTAAAGCAAACATCAAAAGCATTTCTGTTGTCCATCTGCCAACGCCTTTTATTTCTGTGAGATATTCAATCACTTCTTCATTGCTGAGCTTATTTAGATGTTTATGATCGATCCCTTTTTCAATGGCAAACCTCGCCACATTATGAACATAATTTGTTTTTGCATTTGATAATCCAATTGCACGCAAAGTATCAAAAGGTGTTGCTAAAATCTGTTCTGCTGTTGGGTTAACAGTATCGAATAAATTCAAAAAACGTTGATAAATAACATCGGCAACTTTTGTTGAAAGCTGCTGGCTCATAATGGAAGCGCATAAATAAATATGAACATCTTTTCTTTTTTTGAGCTTGTATGGCTTATTAATGTCTATGAGTTTTTTAAACTTCTTATCTTTTGAGAGATGGGCGATGTATTCCATGTAAAGAGTTTCAA